>JAFAKI010000257.1 GCA_019235595.1 Mucilaginibacter sp.
TTATTGCCTGCACGTGCGGTTGAAAATCAGGCTTATGTGGTTGGCGTTAACCGGGTTGGTCACGATGGAAACGAAATTTATCACTCGGGTGATTCAACCTGCATTAACCCCAACGGTAATGCGATTTATTACAAACGCGACGAGGAGGATGTATACACCTTTTCTGTTGTACCAGACGAGGTTACCAAAACACGGCGTACGCTCCCGTTCTTAAGGGATGCCGATGACTTTACGATAAATGATGTGGAATCGTTGGTGATAAAGGAATAATTGCCTTTCAATATATCGTTTCAAAGCGTTTAATTTGTCGATTGATTTACTAACAGCAATTCATCAATCTATAATTTAAACCCTAATGAAGCATTCCCTTCGTGCTGCTTTTTTAATTGTCTACACGGTATTTATTGCATCAGCATCATTCGCGCAAAAGAAAAACGACTACACCAAACTGGTTAATCCATTTATTGGCACCGGCGGTCACGGTCACACCTACCCTGGCGCTGTGGTTCCGTTTGGTATGGTGCAGTTGAGCCCTGATACCCGTTTAGAAGGTTGGGATGGCTGTTCGGGATACTATTATACCGATACAGTGGTTTACGGTTTCTCGCATACGCATTTAAGCGGCACCGGCATTGCTGATTACTGCGATATCCTGTTTATGCCGACAACCGGTGAGCCCAAATTTAAGAATACCGAATACCGTTCAGGGTTTAAGAAAAAGAATGAATCGGCATCTCCGGGCTATTATGAAACCACGTTGGATAAATATCATATCGATGTAGAGCTAACTGCTACCAAACGTGTCGGCGTTCACCGCTATAATTTCCCGAGTACACACGAAGCAAATATCATCATCGACCTGCAGCATCGCGACAAAGTGCTCGACTCATGGATAGAAGTAGTTAACGATCATGAAATAAAAGGCTTCCGTCGTTCAAGCTCCTGGGCTAAGGATCAGTATATTTACTTCTATGCCAAATTCTCCAAACCGTTTAAAACCTATGGCATAGCCTCAAACGACACCCTGCAACCAGGCAAAAACAAATTACAAGGCACCAACATCAAAATGTACATCCAGTTTGATAACCCGGGTGAAGTGCTTGCCAAAGTAGGTATCTCATCCGTGAGTGATGAAGGTGCATTGAAAAACCTCGATACAGAAGTGCCTGATTTCGACTTTAAAAAGGTGGAGAAAGCTGCAAAGGCTGATTGGAACAATGAATTAAACAAAATTCAGGTTGAAGGTGGCGCTCCGGAAATATCGCAGGATGCGCAACGCCAGCAATATCAAAGTGGTGGTTATAACCCATCCGCATATAATCGCCCACAACAAAAGAAGCCACCTGTGGTTACCGACTGGGCCAAAATAAAGCAAACCGTGTTCTACACCTCACTTTATCATGCCATGCTTGCGCCGAACGTTTATAGCGACGTCGACGGTCAATACCGCGGCATGGATCAAAAAGTACATAAGGCCGAAGGCTTCGACTATTATACCGTATTCTCACTATGGGATACCTACCGCGCTGAGGATCCGTTATTTACTATCATTAACCGCAAACGCACGCTTGATTTTATCAAGTCATTTCTGGCAATGTATGAGCAGGGTGGTTTGTTGCCGATTTGGCCCTTAGCTTCCAGCGAAACCTATTGCATGGTGGGCAATCACTCTATCCCGGTTATTGTTGATGCTTACGCAAAAGGCATCCGGGATTTTAATGCAGAAGAAGCCTTTGCCGCAATGAAAGCAGCCGTAAACCGCAACCAATTTGGATTGGATAGCTACCGTAAAAACGGTGCTGTATTGGCTGATGATGAGCACGAATCCGTATCAAAAACGCTGGAATATGCTTATGACGACTGGTGCATAGCCCAATTTGCCAAAATGCTGAACAAGCCGCAAGACTATGCCGACTTTATCCAGCGTGCCCAATACTGGAAAAATTTATTTAATGATCAGAACGGTTTTATGCAGGCACGTGTTGACGGTGGCTGGTATGAACCATTTGATCCAACCGACCTCAACAACAACTACACCGAAGGCAATGCATGGCAATACACCTTCCTTGCGCCGCAGGATGTAGAAGGATTGATCAGCCGCATGGGTGGTAAGGATAAATTTGAAGCCAAACTGGATGAATTGTTTACCACAGCATCAAAACTTAGCGGCAAACAGGTGGACGATGTGTCGGGCCTGATCGGTCAGTATGCACATGGTAATGAGCCGAGCCACCACATGGCTTATCTGTTCAATTTCACCGACTCGCCCGATAAAACCCAGATGTGGGTTAACCGTATTCTGAAAGAGGAGTACAGCAATGCACCCGATGGCTTATCCGGTAACGAGGATTGCGGTCAGATGTCGGCCTGGTATGTAATGAGTGCATTGGGCATTTATACCATTCAGCCGGGGCAGACTACCTACCAGATCGGTATCCCGCAGTTTGCCAAAGCCGTAATCAACCTTGAAAACGGCAAAAAGTTTACGATCACCAATTCCGGTTCAACTGTCAGCCTCCAGAATATTTATTTGCAAGGCATGGTGCTGAACAAAAACCCTTATAATAAGCTTTTTATTGACGACAAGGATATCCAAACCGGCGGTCAGTTTGATGTGTATACCGGCAGGCTCGCCAATAAGCTTTTTGTTCAGGGTTTGGAGAAACCGATATCAAAGATTGCTGATAATCTGATCGTCTCCAACCCTTACTTTTTGAATGGAACACCGACTTTCAAAAAACCTTTCGACCTGACTATCAAATGCTTTGATGCAGATGTAAAAATCTATTATACGCTGGATGGTTCAACTCCAACCACCTCTTCTATCCTATATATCAAGCCCATCAATATATCAACTACCACAACAGTTAAAGCTATTGCGGTAAAAGATGGCAAGCAAAGTTTTGTAGATGCCGGCACATTCAATAAGATAAGGGACGACATCAAATTATCGCTTCTGACCAAATATCTACCAAACTATGCCGACCAGGGCGACGAAACCCTGATAGATGGCCTGAAAGGCACAGCTAACTGGAAAACAGGTCACTGGCAGGGTTACCAGGGCAATGATCTGATCGCGGTGATTGATATGGGGCAGTCAAAAACCATCAAATCGGTATCGCTTGGCACTTTGCAGGATGTTGGTTCATGGATCGTATTTCCTAAATATGTGGAGTACTGGGTATCCGAAGATAACAAAAACTTTAAACTGGCAGCCACGGTAAATACCAAAGTAGATGTGAAGGACCTAAAGGCGCAAACGCAAAAATTTAAAGCCCCCCTCAACGTAAAAGCAAGGTACATTAAGCTGGTGGCCAAACAATACGGCCCACTACCCGACTGGCATGAAAGCAAAGGGCAGCCCTCTTACATTTTTGCTGATGAGATAACAATTGAATAAGAAGGTTAAAGGCGAAAGGTAAAAAGGCAAAAGGAACCACCCTCTGCATGGCGGTAAAACTTTTTGCCTTTGACCTTTTAGCTCAAAGAATAAAACCTTTGCCTTTCACCTTTCGCTTTTGACCTTTCGCCCTTTACCTTTTACCTTTCGCCTTTCACCTTTGACCTTTTACCTTTCGCCTTTTACCTCAAAGAATAATTTGGAGATGTTACGATAATTAGTTTAATTTTACTGAGAGTAAACGAACCTAAATAACTAATTATCAAATGGAACCAAACAACAACATTTCAACTGCCGACAACGGTAAAAATGTCGGTATTGTTAGCTACATCACTATTATTGGTTGGCTGATCGCTTATTTCGGAATGCATCAAAACAACAAAACCGAACTCGGAAGCTATCAGCTCAGGCAAACGCTGTTATTACATATTGCATCATTCCTTGTTTCGTGGATATTGGGGATGATCTTCGCTGCCATATTCTTTTCGTCAGGTTTTGATTCCGGGTGGTTTTCTATAGTCGGTATAAACTGGATCATAAGACTGATATTTGTAGTGCTTTGGCTTATCGGCTTTATCGGCGCAATTAACGGTGAAAAGAAACCCATCCCCTTTATTGGCAAATGGGCACAAACCCTGTTTAAGGGAATTTGATAGTTAATGGTTACTGGTCATTAGTCACTGGTCATTGGCACTTAACCTTCCAATGACTAATGGCCAATGACCAATGACAATCCTATTCATGTTCCAAAGCGGCTTTCACTTCCTGTAATTTATGTCGCTCATCTTTAGGCAACACGGGATATTTTAACTTTAGTGTTTCAATGGTATGCAGAATGATCTCTGAAATAGCGATGCGGGTAAACCATTTTTTATCAGCAGGGATAATATACCATGGGTTTTCGGGCGTTGCGGTTTCTTTTATTGCCTTTTCATAGGCCTGCATGTAACCGTTCCAAAACTCTCTTTCCTTAACATCGCTGGCAGAGAATTTCCAGTTTTTTTCGGGGTCATCTATACGCTTTATAAAACGCTCTTTTTGCTCCTCCTTTGAAACGTGCAGAAAGAATTTAATAATCACTGTTCCATTATGGTATAAATGCTTTTCAAAGCTTCGTATGCTTTGATACCGCTGGTCCCAAAAATCATCGTCAAGCTTTTTTACATCATTAATACCGGGTATATTTTCTTGCAAAACAAGCTCAGGATGAACTTTGGTGATCAGCACATTCTCGTAATGTGACCGGTTATGGATACCTATGCGTCCCCGTTCAGGCAGTGCTTTATAATGTCTCCATAAAAAATCATGGGTATATTCTTCGCTGTTAGGTTGCTTAAAGCTGAATACCTGGCAGCCTTGTGGATTAAGTCCGGACATGGTATGCTGTATCGCGCTGTCTTTACCCGCCGCGTCCATTGCCTGGAAAATGATTAGTAACGAATATTGCTTGTCGGCGTATAGTTCATTTTGTATAGTGGCGGTTTTGGCGATTAATTCTTCCAGAATCTTATCCGCATCTTCTTTTATATATTCGGCAGTGTAGGCGGTGTCAAATTCTTTGAGAGAGAAATTCCGCCCCTCGGTAATTTTAAATTTATCAATGAATTGTTTCATATCAGGATTATATCTGGGCAACCTTATTTCTACTAAGTTAGTTTAAAATTTAACCCGTTAATTTACGTTAGTTATATTTGCCGGGCTCTGATTAAATTTAGCGCCATAATTTTACCATCTTTAGCGAATGTTCAGACGTATAAAAAACAGGTTCCTCAGGTATTTCGTTATATTCATCTATTTTGTTATCATTTTCTTTTGCGCAATTGAACTAAACTTCCTCTGGCTTTTTGGTTATTCGCCTACCATACATGATATAAAAAACCCCGAATTATCTATCTCGTCAGAAGTTTATTATGCTGATGGAAAGCTAATTGGGCGCTATTCAAAAGAAAACCGCACCCCGGTTGAGTTCAAAAGCATCTCCCCCAGCCTGGTAAATGCGCTGGTAGCTACCGAAGATGTTCGTTTTTATAAGCATGGTGGGGTCGATTTTTATTCTTTCTTCAGCAGTATGCTCTCAACTGCCAAAGGCGATAAACGTGGCGGCAGTACCATCACCCAGCAGTTGGCTAAAAACCTTTTTGAAACGCGGAAGAAGAAATCGCAGGGACTGGCAAGTCATATCCCGGTTATCCGTACCATCGTGTCTAAAGTGAAGGAATGGTTTACCGCCTTCCAGATCGAGCGCAACTACAGTAAAGAAGATATATTGACGCTTTATTTCAACACGGTTCCTTTTGGCAACAATACTTTTGGTATTCAGGCAGCTACGTTAAAATATTTCAATAGAACGCCTGATAAGATAACAGCTCCGCAGGCGGGTGTACTGATCGGCATGCTTAAAGCAACGTCGACCTACAATCCGATTAAAAATCCGGCAAAGAGTTTGGAACGACGCAACACAGTGTTGAGCCAGATGCAGAAATACCAGTACATTACCGAGGCTGAATACGATGCCGACATAAAACAGCCTTTAAACCTTAACCTGAGCTATATTGATAACGAATGGCAGGGCGACTCCTACATTCGTCGTGCTGTAGAAAAATGGTTGGACAAATGGTGTAAAGATAATGGCTATAACCTTTATGAAGACGGCCTGAAGATATACACCACCATTGATTCGCGCTTGCAACAATATGCAGAAGAGGCAGTAGAAGAAAAAATGAAGATGCTCCAAAAGCGTTTTTACAACCTATGGGGCAACAAAATACCATGGCGCGATCTGGATGGTAACATCATCCCCGATTTTATTCTGAAAACGGAACAACGTTTGCCTGTTTATAAATTGCTCGACCAAAAATATCACGGCGATACCACCCAAATAAAACAATACTTCGAGAAGAAAAAAAAGATGACCGTCTTCTCCTGGCATGGCGACCGGGATACCCTATTTTCAAGTATCGACTCCATTAAATACTACGCCAAAATACTCAATACCGGCATGATGACCATTGAGCCATCTACCGGGAAAATAAAGGTATGGGTTGGCGGTATCAACCACCGTTATTTTAATTACGACCACGTCAATCAGGCTAAACGTCAGGCGGGATCAACCTTTAAGCCTTTTGCATACGTAACCGCTTTGGATAATGGGTTTACGCCATGCGATAAATTCACCGATAAGCCGGTGTCCATCAACTTTACAGATAATGGCAAGCCAGATGTATGGGCGCCACAAAATGCTGATTTCCATTTCAGTTACATGGATATGTCACTGCGTTGGGCTATGGGTAAATCAGTCAACTCTATTACTGCACAGGTAACCGAAAAAGTTGGCTGGGATAAAATAGTGCAGTATGCGCACAAATGCGGTATCGAAAGTCCTTTAAAATCAGTCCCTTCAGTTTCATTGGGCACAAACGATGTTTCAGTGTACGAGATGGTTAGGGCATACAGCACCTTTTTAAACAAGGGCAACCGTATAGACCCTATCCTCGTAAGTAAAATAACTGATCAGGACAATAACACCATAGTTGAATTTAAGCCAAAAACGGAGAAGGTATTAAGTGATGAAACTGCCTGGCTGATGTTATACATGTTCAGGGGTGGTATGGAAGAACCGGGAGGTACTTCGCAAGCTTTGTGGGAATACCCCGGCTTATGGAAGAAGGATAACCAGATTGGCGGTAAAACAGGTACCTCATCAAAATACGTAGACGGCTGGTACATGGGAATTACCAAAGACCTGGTAACCGGGGTTTGGGTGGGTTGCGATGACCGCAGCGTGCATTTTACCAGCTCTGAAACCGGTGAAGGTTCGCATACGGCCTTACCGATCTTCGCAAGGTTTATGGAAAAAGTTTATGCCGATCCGCAATCGGGCTATAAATACGGTCTATTTCCGAAACCGTGGACAAAGATCGACAAAGAGTATAATTGCCCTTCGCCGCGTATAGAGGTTGATACTTTGCAAACCGATAGCTTGAATGGGCCTAAGATTGATTCAGCACAACTACAGGATATGCTTAAGCAAGAAGAAAACCCTGAAAATAAAACGCCTGATCAGCAAAACAGATAACTGGAGCAGAAAGCTTAAAGCTGAAAGGTAAAAGTATAAGGGTAATGGAATCTTTACGTATATATTTATATTAAGAATAAAAAGTCTGCATTTAGGCTTTAGACATTTAACTTGTAATAGCTTTTAGCTTTGTGCTTTTAGCTTTACGCTTAAAAGATGAATCTATGAATAAACTATACCCAACCTTTATCCGGCTTAAAAAATGCCTTTTAGCCCTGCTATGCATCATAGCTGCCTTATCCATTAGTCAGCAGGCTAAAGCGCAATACTTTGGGCAAAATAAGGTGCGTTATAAGAACCTTAAATTTAAGGTATATAAAACTCCGCATTTCGAGATTTACTATTACATCAAAAACGATAGTACTATCAAGCGTTTTGCGCAGGAAAGCGAGCTTTGGTATACGATACATCAGCAGGTTTTCAGAGATACTTTCAGAAAACCCAACCCTATTATTCTATATGCTGATCACCCTGATTTCCAGCAAACAACAGCTATTGATGGCGAAATTGGCGTGGGTACAGGCGGTGTTACCGAGGGGTTAAAAAACCGCGTAGTAATGCCGATGATGGAAACCAACCAAACTACCCGCCACGTTATTGGCCACGAGTTGGTGCACGCGTTTCAGTATCATGCTCTTTTGAGCCGCGATTCGGCCATGTATGAAAACATTAACAACATACCATTGTGGATGATTGAAGGTATGGCAGAATATCTTTCCATCGGTAAAAAAGATGCTTACACAGCCATGTGGATCAGAGATGCTTATCTCAACAAAAATATCCCCACCATACGCGATCTGACGGAAACCAATAAATATTTCCCTTACCGCTATGGCGAAGCGTTCTGGTCATTCGTCGGCTCTACTTATGGGGATACCATCATTGTACCTTTCTTTAAAAACACAGCCCGTTTTGGGTTGGAATACGGTATCCGCAGGACATTTGGTTATGATGATAAGACGCTATCCAATCTCTGGAAAAACTCAATCGCAACAACTTATAAGCCACTTTTAAAAGACACAGTACAAAAACCGGTGGGTAAACGACTGATAGACAATAAAAACTCGGGCGAACTGAATGTGGCTCCGGCCATTAGTCCAGATGGTAATTATTTGGCATTCCTGTCAGAGAAGGATTTGTTTACGATCGACCTCTACCTGGCAGACGCGCATACAGGCCGGGTCATAAAAAAACTAACGAGCAAGGTATCGAACACGCATATTGACGAATTTAACTTTATAGAATCGGCAGGTACCTGGTCTCCGGATGGTAAGAAATTTGCTTTCAGCGTCTTTAGTCACGGTCGAAACCGGATGCTAATCGTCGACGTTCCTGGCGGAAGTGTTTCAGATAACATTTCGATGGAAAAGGCCGAGCAGTTTAGTAACCTGAGCTGGTCGCCGGACGGAAAAAATATTGTGTGCCAGGGAATGTCGGACGGACAGAGCGATCTGTACATGTATAATTTCGATACCAAAAAAGTTACCCAGCTTACCAATGATAAGTTTTCCGACTACCAGCCATCATTTTCAAGAGATGGGAAAAGGATCATTTTTACCAGCGACCGTACTACCTATGACAAATCACTGTCGCAGGATATTACCTTTAACCTGGCTGAATTAGACCTGGCGACGGGGCAAATTGCCAATATCAACGTATTCGACGGAGCTAATAACTTAGATCCACAGTATTCCGCTGATGGTAAAAAAATCTACTTCCTGTCAAACAGGGATGGGTTCCGCAACATGTACCGTTATACACTGGCCACCGGGCGGGTAGAGCAGATGACCGATCTGTTTACAGGTATTTGTGGTATCACCGAATATTCGCCGGCAATCAGTATATCGAACAATGACGATATTGTTTACTCCTACTATTTCGCGCAGAAATACTTTTTGTACAATGCAAAAGCATCAGACTTTACGCCTAAAGAAGTAGATAAGCAAGCTTTGAACTTTGATGCAGCAATGCTACCACCATTTGGCTCCGTAGGTGTCGATCTGATCAACTCAAACCTGAACAATTACCTTGCTTATAAGAAAATTCCAACAGACTCCATCAAATCAGTACCGTATAAACCAATGTTTAAGCTGGATTACTTAGCCAGCAGTGGCGTGGGAGCTTCCGTTAGTCAGTTTGGAGCAGGATTTTCGAGCGGCGTTCAGGGAGTGTTCAGTGATATTCTGGGTCGTAACCTGATCTATGCAGGTCTGGATATCAACGGTCAGGTGTATGATTTTGGCGGACAATTTATTTACATCAATCAGCAGGGTCGCTGGAATTTTGGTGTGGGTGTTTCGCATATCCCTTTCCAGTTTGCCAATTACAGTATTGTGCCAACTAATTATACATTAAATGCGGGTACAAAAAACCCCACTACCGTTCACGCTTTCCAGGAGAGATATGACATTATCCGAATTTTTGAAGATCAGGTAAATGTATTTACATCATATCCAATATCCAAAGTAACACGCGTAGAATTTGGTACAGGGATATCACATTACGGCTATCGTGTTGACCGCTATAGCACCTATTATGATAGTTTGGGAAATGTGCTGAGCGACTACCAGCATCAACATATCTCCAATTCGGATTACAATAAAGACCCGACAAATAATGCTCAATTGAATCCGTTTACCTTAATGCAGGTAAATACTGCTTTAGTAGGTGATAACTCTTTCTTTGGCGTCGCATCGCCATTGACCGGCTTCAGGTACCGGCTGCAAGC
>JAFAKI010000338.1 GCA_019235595.1 Mucilaginibacter sp.
AATAGAAAAGTTTCTTTCCTTTCGTAAAATGGCGCAAATTCATCTTCGTAATACTCAAAATAGGTTGAGCGGCGGTAACAGCCCTGCAAGCTCATCCAGTGCAGGCGCTGCCATCTGAAATCATAGCTTATTTTAACATCTTTTACCGGTGTATGTACTTTTGACCCTTTTACAACAGGAACAACTAGCGTAAGCATGCCATCGGGCGAATAGATATTGGCTCGGTTGCGATAGGTTTGCTTGGGGAAATGTTCGTCCTTTTCAATCACGAAATCAGGATTATACTTGTTTAGCTGAGCAAAATATTCAACCGGGGGCAGATAAAACATGGGCAGTACAGCGCCTTTTTCAATCATATATTCTATGTTTGTGTTCAAAAATCGGACAAAATAATGATAAAAAAAGTGGTTTCGTACATAGGTATTTTCTTTTTGTACCTGTTGTCATTGATGCCCTTTTGGTTTTTGTACCTCATGTCCGACCTGCTTTACCTACTGGTTTATCATGCGGTGGGCTATCGCCGAAAGGTTGTCCGGCAAAATCTGCAAAATGCATTTCCAGAAAAAAGCCCTGAGCAGCGCAAAGAAATTGAGCGTAAGTTTTACCGTCATTTTTGCGACCTGGTCGTAGAAACGGTGAAAACCATAAGTATTTCACCCAAACAATTAAGCAAACGAATAGTAGCTACTAACCCGGAACTAACTAACAAAGTGCTAGGCAGCGATCGCAAGGTGATAGCTGTTGCCGGGCATTATTGCAACTGGGAGTTGCTGGCATTGGGTATTACTTCGATTACTAAGAAAAAGTTCTTAATCATTTATAAGCCTTTAACGAACAAGGTTTTCGACCGCTTTTTTATCAATACCCGTTCACGGTTTAGTGGTATTCCAGTTGCGATGAAACTGGTGCTACGTAAAATGGTGGAGCTGAAGAATGAACCTTTTATGACCGTACTTTTAGGCGATCAAACCCCGGTGCGTCATGAAGCAACTTATTTTACTAATTTCCTTAATCAACCGACACCGGTGTTTTTAGGTGTCGAAAAGATGGCGAAATCCTTTGATTGCGAAGTGTATTTCTGCGATATGCGGAAAGTAAAACGGGGCTATTATACCTATACCGGGGTTCCATTAATTATGGATGCAAAGGCAGCAGCTCCCTATGAGATTACTAAAGCGCATGTGCAGTATTTGGAGAAAGTGATCAAAGAGCAACCAGAGTACTGGCTATGGTCGCACCGCAGGTGGAAGTTTAAGCCGGAGGAGATTGAAGGGGCCATTGTAGATTAGGGGGCGATAGTCAATGGTCCATAGACCATAGCTGTTGTTTTTTTGCATCGTATAGAAACTATCCAACTAAAAATTGTAGAATTGTGCCAACTATGGACTAACGACAATGGACCATGGACTCGAATAACTATTGAATGACAAGTACGCCTAAAGTTGCCATCGTAATTCTAAACTGGAACGGGTTAAAATATCTCCGCGAATTTCTGCCTTCTGTAATGGCGTCAACCTGGCCAAATCTGGACATAATTGTGGGCGATAATGGTTCTACTGATGGTTCTGTCGATTTTCTTAGGCAGGATTATCCAACCGTTCAGATCATTCAAAATGACAAAAACTATGGCTTTACAGGGGGCTATAATCGTGTGTTGGAAAAGGTAGAAGCTGATTATTTTATCCTGCTTAATTCAGATGTAGAAGTACCTGCCGGCTGGATAGAGCCTGTAATTGAATTGATGGAAAGCGACGCACTGATTGCGGCAGCCGCACCAAAGATCAGGGCCTTTGCACAAAAAGATCATTTTGAACATGCGGGCGCTGCCGGAGGATTTATTGACAAATTTGGCTATCCCTTCTGCCGAGGGCGTATGTTTTATGAGATTGAGGCAGACAAAGGACAATATGAACAATCGGGAGAGGTATTTTGGGCCACCGGAGCTGCTATGTTCGTGAAGAAAGAACATTGGGTAGCTGCGGGAGGTTTTGATGACCGTTTTTTTGCCCATATGGAGGAAATAGACCTTTGCTGGCGACTGAAAAATATGGGCTATAAGGTAATGTACTGTGCGCAATCAGAAGTTTACCACGTCGGTGGTGGTACCCTGAATACGGAAAACCCTTTTAAGACTTTTCTAAACTTCAGAAACAATTTATTGCTTCTTAGAAACAATC
>JAFAKI010000390.1 GCA_019235595.1 Mucilaginibacter sp.
TCTTGCAACTTATTGGCTTTAAAAGAAGGCGTCGTATTGGGTTACGATCGGAACGACAAAACTGTAGATGCATTCAGAAAAAAAGGATTTGAGATTGTAAAAGTGGCCGATCTTCTGCAAAAATTTGAGAACGGCGAGATCGATCCGCACGACATGAAAGATACCCTGATATTGATGCCGTCATCGGAACTATCCCGTGCCCGGGGCGGTTTCCATTGTATGAGTATGCCACTTTTGAGAGATAAAGTTTTGTAGTCATTGGTCACTGGTCATTAGTCATTGGAAAAAGCCGTTGACTAATTCTATTCACTAATGACCGTTGACCAGTGACCAGTGACTAATGACCAATGACAAATGACCAATGACTAATCAACAATCGACATCCACCATATTAATGATCCGCCCGGTAAACTTTGTGTTTAACGAGCAAACTGCGGGAAGTAATGCCTTTCAGAACCGTAATGCTGAACAACAACGTGTACAGGATAAAGCTTTAGAGGAATTTGATCGCTTTGTTAATGTATTGCGGGAGAATGGCGTTGAAGTGATTGTAATCGATGATACAGCGGAGCCGCATACACCTGATTCGATCTTCCCGAATAATTGGGTATCATTTCATAGCGATGGTACCGTTTTCCTTTATCCGATGATGGCCGAAAACCGTCGCCTGGAGCGCAGGGAAGATATTATTATGCAATTAGAAGATGAGTTTAAAATAAAACATGTAATTGACCTGAGCCATTTTGAGCATGAAAACAAGTTTCTGGAAGGCACGGGCAGCATGGTTTTGGATCGCGAAAATAAAATTGCCTACGCCTGCTTATCGCCACGAACTGACAAAGAGGTGCTTGAAGAATTTTGCAAAGACAGTGGCTATAAACCAGTACTTTTCCATTCGGTTGACCAAAATAATATGGATATATACCATACCAACGTACTAATGTGTATTGGCAGTAGCTATGCGGTGATCTGTCTGGACAGTATTAAAGATGAGGCCGAGAAACAGCATGTTATCCACTCGCTCCGATCAACCCAAAAACAAATTGTAGACATTTCTTTTGACCAGATGAACCATTTTGCGGGGAATATGCTAGAAGTTGAAAATAAATCCGGCGAGAGTTTGATCGTAATGTCAAAAAGTGCCTGGGATTCGCTGAATTATGAGCAGAAAGGTATTTTAAGCTCGTTTAGTAAACCGGTTTATTCTGATATCAGCACCATAGAAAATAATGGCGGAGGTAGCGCCCGCTGCATGATGGCCGAAGTCCATTTGCCGTACGATTTGTGATATTTTTAAACCGAATATGATGTTAAAGTAAAATATTTATTAAAAATATTTTAAACGCTAAAATTGTGTCAATATTCCATTAAAAAATTACATTTTTGGCAAAATTTTTTAAGAATGCAGAGTTACCAGGAATTTCTTGATCTAAGCGTAGGTTTTCCGCAGGATGGTTTCGAGATCATTGATGATGAATTATACTTTAATGATCTGAATTTGATGGAAATGATTGAAACGTACGGCACACCGCTTCGTTTCACCTATTTACCCATGGTGTCTAAAAAGATACAGCAAGCTAAACTATTATTTCAGCAGGCAATTGTGAAAAACAATTACCGTGGCAGCTATAAATACTGTTATTGTACAAAAAGCTCTCATTTTAAGCATATTGTTGAAGAAGCGCTGAAAAATGACATCCACCTGGAAACGTCATCGGCATTTGATATGCCAATGATCGACGCGCTGGAGAAAAAAGGGGTCGTAAATAAAGATATTACGGTGATATGTAATGGTTTTAAAACCTTCCAGTATAAAACTTACATCGTTGATATGCTACACGATGGCTTTAAAAACATTATCCCAGTATTGGACAACAAGGAAGAGTTTAACATCTACGATGACGAGATCGAAATGGACACGCCTTGTAACCTGGGTATCCGTATCGCTTCTGAAGAGCAGCCTAACTCACAGTTTTATACCTCGCGCCTGGGTATTCGCATGGAGGATATTATCGATTTCTATTACAACAAGATCGAACCAAACCCCAACTTCAAAGTAAAGTTACTGCACTTTTTTATCAACTCAGGTATTTCAGATACGCCATATTATTGGAACGAGCTGGAAAAATATGTAACCCTGTATTGCAAGTTCAAAAAGATCAATCCCGATCTGGATACTTTGGATATTGGCGGTGGTATGCCTTTTAAAGATTCTCTGGTATTCGATTTTGATTATGAGTACATGATCAACGAGATCGTAAGCCGTATCAAAGAGATCTGTGCAGATAATGATACAGAAGAACCGGATATTATCACCGAATTTGGGAAATATACTTGCGCGGAAGCTTCAGGCATTCTGTATAAAGTACTGGGCCGTAAACAGCAAAACGACCGTGAAAGATGGTTGATGCTTGACGGATCTTTCATCACCAATTTACCAGACGTTTGGGCTCTGAACCAAAAATACGTTTTGTTACCTGTAAATAACTGGGATTCAGAATATGAGCGT
>JAFAKI010000019.1 GCA_019235595.1 Mucilaginibacter sp.
TGATTTGCATTCAAAGAGCCATTCGGAATATACTAAACTTTCATTAACCTCAAATCCATAACGATACCTTGTATCATCAATAAGTATCAATATTTCAAAAAATGAAGGCTTGTTCTCGGTTTCACTATTAAGTAGGAATGGTTTTAAGGAAAATTTGTCTGTAGAGGACATTTTGGATGATTCCTTTACAATTTCCTGCATAGCAATAAGACTTTTTATAAGATTGCTCTTGCCACTAGAATTAGCTCCATATATTACGACACTTTTAAGTAACCTATAATTGCCTATTTGAAAGACATTTTCTTCAAATTCTTTTATTGAAGAGGCTTCGAGACTTAAGGTTTTTTTATCCTTAAACGATAAATAATTGCCTACTGTGAACTCTATTAACATTGTATTTGAGAAAAATGTGAAATGTCTTGCATCAAAGATATAGATATAGATTGTCTTTTTGCGCAAATATGAGAATTTTTCTCACATCTTGTCGATAGTGTATTGTGTTTTTAAAACCTACCTAATCACAATATCATAAGGCATCCTCATTTGAGGAGTGCGCATCATTTCGGTAAGGCCTTTTATTTGTTCGTAATAACGGTAATTATCGCCTAGTTCTGATTTTACGAAGTGGGCTTTCATCTGCATACTTACGTCTGATCCAAACCTGTGGAATACATCTTTACTTTGTTCCGGGTAGCTTACGAGCTTAAATTTTTTGATACCTGCTTTCTTAGCTGCTGACCCAATAGCGTCATTAATATTGCCCAGACGGTCAACCAATCCAATTTTCACGGCTTGCTCGCCAGTCCACACGCGACCTTGCCCAATGCTGTTAATATAAGCCTGTGTTTTATGACGGCCTTCCGCTACAGCTTTGGTAAAATCATCATAGCCATGGTTCACATTGTTTTGCAGGATCGCTTTTTCTTCAGCAGATAGCGGTTTGCTAATGTCGCCCAGATCAGAATATTTGCCGGTTTTTACGCCATCGAAGGTGATTCCCAGCTTATCATTAAACAGTTTCTGAAGGTTAGGGATGATCGCAAAAATGCCGATAGAACCCGTTATGGTATTGGGCTCTGCAATAATCGAATCCGCCGCGCATGAGATATAATAACCACCTGATGCTGCTAAATCGCCCATAGACACAATGATCGGTTTCACCTTTTTGGTAAGCATCATCTCGCGCCAGATTACATCCGATGCCAGTGAACTACCCCCAGGAGAATTTACACGAAGAACTACTGCTTTTACATTATTGTCCAGCCTTACTTTGCGTAAAGCGCCTGATATTTTTTCCGAACCTATGGTATTGTCGTCTCCATTGCCGCCATTGATCTCACCTGATGCATAAACTACAGCTATCTGGTTTTTGACTGCTTTTTTTGAGTCCTCATCATCGTTTGATGTATTATTGTTGCCGGTAGCGTAGTCGCCCATTTCTACTTTGTGAAGGTCTGTTTTTGAACCTATGCCAGTACGGTCCTTCAGTTCATCCAGCACTTCATCCTTATACTTTAAACCGTCGACCAGTTTGTATTTCAGTGCATCTTCCGGAAATTGTATTTTCAGGTTACTGGCAATATAGAAAAGCGAGTCTTTACTGATATTACGGCTATTACTGATACCGGCCAGGAAATAATTGTATAACGAACCGAGGTAAGAATTTACCTGTTCACGGTTAGCGGTGCTCATTTTAGTCAGTACAAACGGCTCAACGGCACTTTTATAGGTGCCCACCTTGATTACCTGTGCTTCGATGCCAAGTTTATCCAACGCACCTTTAAAGAAAGTAATCTCTGAGTTGAACCCTTTAAACTCAAATATGCCTTTAGGGTTAATATATACCTTGTCTGCTACAGACGCGAGGTAATAAAAACCCTGTGTATAAACTTCAGAGTAGGCGATGATAAACTTGCCCGACTTTTTAAAATCGATCAGTGCATTACGTATCTCTTCGGTAGTAGCTTGGCCCGAAAGCATATAACTTTCGTCCAGGAAAATGCCTTTTATATTACTATCTGTTTTGGCTCTTTTTATGTTGGCGAGGATGTCGTTAAGACCTAAGTTTTTTTCACCGTCCAGTCCTAAAAAGTCAAGCCCTGAAAACGGATTATAAGGGGTTCGTTCGGGAATTTCGTGCGTAATTGCGATGTGCAAAAAGGAGTTTGAATCAATTTCGACATGTTTATCACCTTTTGCCGCCGTCACTATGCCAATGATAATTACTATAAATAATACACTGCATAAAATAATCCCCACCACCGTGGCGAAAACAAATTTGAAGAATTGTTTCATTAAATATTATAAATCTTTTATCTATGCAAACTTAGCAATTCAATATGTATAATATTAAGAGCTTTATCTATAATATTTGTTACAACAATGATTGATGTTTTTTTGTTATTGGGAAGCAATTTGGGGGATAGGGGAGCATTTTTGCACAAAGCTATCGGTCTGATTGAAAAAGAATTAGGCTCCGTAGTACAAAAATCATCAGTTTACGAAACCGAAGCCTGGGGCAAAACCGATGAGCCGAACTACTTAAACCAGGTAGTGCAGGTTAATACGGAACTCTCAGCGAGGACGGTGCTCCAAAAAGTGCTGCAAATTGAAACCAAACTGGGACGGGTGAGAGAAGAAAAGTGGGGATCGCGGATTATTGATATTGATATTTTGTTTTACGGTCAAAATATTATTAATGAACCGGGGCTTATTGTTCCGCACCCCGAACTGCATAACCGGAGGTTTACCCTAACTCCGCTGAGTGAAATTGCTCCAGATTTACAGCATCCCAAACTTAAAAAAAGTATTTTTCGTCTGAAAAGCGAACTTAAAGATAACTTGATCGTAAAAAAGTTATAATTTTGATTTAAGAATAATAACTGAATTTATAATACATATCAGCCTAAACATGCCGGATAGCTCAGCCACACCAGATCTTGATCTTACGTTTTTATACGAAATTGCTGACGGCAGCGATGAATTCGTCGTGGAGTCTATTGATATGTTATTGCAGCAGGCCCCCGAAATGCTAAACAGCATCGACCAGGCATTACAATCAACCGATTGGCCCACTGCTGCTGCATCCGCACACAAACTAAAACCATCAATGGGATTTTTCGGTATGCTAATTTCCCAGGGATTATTACAGGAAGTAGAATTGCTTTGCAAAGCGGGCGGACAAGAGCCGGAGCAAATAAAAGCAAAGTATTCCCAGGCAAAAGATCTGATCGAAACTAATCTGACTGCACTTTCGCGCATCAAAGCTGATAAAGAAGCAGGAATTTAAACTTTCTGAATTTTAAAGCTGTAGCTTTCCATGATCAGGTTAGCTAAAAGGCTTTTGCAGGCTTGTTCTACTTTTGTATTGGCAATTTCTTCGTTTTCAGCTTCAATTTCGAGCGAAATGTGTTTGCCGATGCGTACGTTATGTATCTCGGTTAATCCAAGATTTTTCATACTACCGGTTACAGCTTTTCCTTGAGGGTCAAGAATTTCCTTTTTGGGCATTACGTCGATTTCAGCCTGAAACTTTGTCATTAGAGAACTTGTATTGAATGATAGATAAGGTGATATATATAAATATGATCACCGGAACCGCGGCAAATTTAAAAAATAGTATCAATATTGCCGAGAACAGTAGCAATAAATAACGATAAATGTTCTTGTCCAAATCAGTGTTCTTGAATTTAAGCGACATCAGCGGGAGCTCAGCTACCAGTAAAGAGCACATTATCAGCACAAAAACAGCAAGCACATAGGGATTTAATATAAATACGCCAAAATCAGGGTGATGTTCCAGTATAAATGGGATGGATGCTATCAAAATGGCATTTGCCGGAGTAGGCAAACCAATAAAACTATCGGCTTGGCGTGTGTCGTTATTGAATTTAGCCAATCGCAACGCCGAAAAAACCGCAATCAGGAAAGCGCTGAAGTTAAGCCACGAACTCACATTTGGGATCTGAGGGGTTTTTAAGAACAACTCGTATAGGATAGCCGACGGCAAAAAACCGAAGCTTACCATATCGGCTAATGAGTCCAGATCTTTCCCTATATGTGAAAAAGATTGCAGCACACGGGATGCAAAACCATCAAAAAAATCGAATATCGCAGCCAAAAAAAGGGCGTAACAGGCAAATATCAGGTTTTCCTGGAAGGTAAAAACGATGCCGACGCAGCCGCTGAACAAATTAGCACAGGTAATGGCATTGGGAACATGTTTACTTACGCGCATCATTTTTCAGGGACGAAGATAATGTTTGGTTTTAGTTAATGGTTCATAGTTCATGGCCTTTTTGCTATTAACTATGATCTATGAACCATGAGCCACCAAAAGTATTAAGAATTCATTGAGATCAGGAATTCTTCATTGGTTTTTGTGCCTTTTATCTGGGCCTGTAAAAACTCCATCGCTTCCTGCGAATTCATATCTGCCAAATGATTACGCAATATCCAAACACGTTGCAGGGTGTCGCGGTCGAGCAGCAAGTCGTCGCGGCGGGTACTTGAAGCAGTAATATCGATAGCAGGGAATATACGTTTGTTAGATAACTTACGGTCGAGTTGTAACTCCATATTACCGGTACCTTTAAACTCTTCGAAGATCACTTCATCCATTTTGGAGCCGGTTTCGGTCAAAGCGGTAGCTATAATAGTTAATGAGCCGCCATCCTCAATGTTACGTGCTGCACCGAAGAAGCGCTTAGGCTTGTGTAATGCGTTGGCATCAACACCGCCAGATAAAATTTTACCCGAGGCCGGAGCAACCGTGTTATAAGCACGTGCGAGACGGGTGATCGAGTCGAGCAGGATCACAACGTCATGACCGCATTCAACCATACGTTTTGCCTTTTCCAATACAATATTGGCAATTTTTACGTGGCGTTCAGCTGGTTCATCAAAGGTTGATGATACTACCTCGGCACGCACGCTGCGGGCCATATCTGTTACTTCTTCCGGACGTTCGTCTATCAGCAGGATGATCAGGTAAACTTCAGGGTGGTTCTTCGCGATGGCGTTTGCAACATCTTTCAGCAGCATGGTCTTACCTGTTTTAGGCTGAGCTACGATCAAACCACGTTGTCCTTTACCGATAGGAGAAAACAAGTCCATAATACGGGTTGAGTAATTACCCATATCGGTGAATAGCTCTAGCCTTTCAGATGGAAAAAGCGGCGTTAAGTGGTCGAATGGCACACGGTCGCGCACTTCTGCAGGTACGCGGCCATTGATGGCTTCAACCCTAACCAGCGGGAAGTACTTTTCGCCTTCTTTGGGAGGACGGATGCTTCCGCGAACGGTATCGCCGGTTTTTAATCCGAATAATTTTATCTGCGACTGTGATACATAAATATCATCAGGAGAGGTTAAGTAGTTGTAATCCGAAGATCTCAGGAAGCCATAGCCATCCGGCATGATTTCCAGAACCCCTTCGTTAACAATCACATTATCAAAATCAAGATTGATAGCCGGCTCCTGATTTTTTTGCTGATTTTGATTGTTAAAACGACGCTCAAATTTCTGCGGTCTGGCTTCACCTGCAACCTCTTCTGATTTAATTACAGGAACCTCCAGTTCTTCTGTTAAAGGAGCAGAAGCAACTATCGGAACATCTTCTGCGTCTTCGGCAACGCCCTCTTCATCAGGTATATCAAACAGGTTTGTGTCGTCCAAAGGGACTTCTACACGCGGACTGCTTTTTGATTTTGTGGTACGTGTTCTTTTGCGGTTCCTTTCAACAGGCTCTTCTGCGGCTGCCGAAGGTATTATTTCGCTATAGTTATTGTTCATAGCAGCCTGCTGGGCGCGGGCCGCTTCTATTAATTGTTGTTGTTCTTCAATCCGGCTAATCAGTTGGGCTTTTCGCAGATCTTCGGCTTCAGCAATACCTAAACTCTTCGCCATTTCGCGCAACTCTGAAACGAGTTTGTCGTTCAATTCTGGGGTATCAGACATGATATAAATAATAGTTCAAATGGAATATTTTACTTGAGAGAAATTGTCTTGCAACTGTGCTTACGCAACATCTAAAAATTTAATTCTTGTGGATTTTTAAATTGTTTCTTTAGCGCAAGAAAAATTCAAAAGGATAACGCTGCAATTTTACTCATTAATATTAACAAAACAAAATTTTGGAAAAATATGTTTCTATACCAACACTTAGGTAATTTTTTAGTTTTTTTGCAGCAGAAAAATAATCCGCGCTAATGCTCTCCCGTCAGCAACTGATACAGCAAATCAAACAAAAAAAATCTTTCCTGTGTGTAGGTCTTGATCCTGATATAGATAAAATCCCTTTATTCCTAAAGGCATATCCCGACCCGATATTTGAGTTTAACAAGCGCATTATCGATGCCACCAAAGACCTGTGCATTGCTTATAAACCCAATGCTGCTTTCTACGAAAGTTATGGGGTAAAAGGTTTGCAAAGTTTGATAGCTACATCAGAATATTTGCCTAAAGACTGCCTGAGCATTATTGACGCCAAGCGTGGCGATATAGGCAACACATCAGGCATGTATGCCCGCGCCTTTTTTGATAAGGAAACTACCGGGATGGATTTTGATGCTATAACCGTCGCGCCATACATGGGCATCGACAGTGTAACACCTTTCCTGGAATTTGAAGGAAAATGGGTGATCTTGCTGGCGCTTACTTCGTCTGTAGGCAGTAAGGATTTTCAATACCTGCAAACAGGCAATGATTATTTATACGAAGAAGTAATTAAAAAGGCTAATACCTGGGCTGGCGCCGACCGTATGATGTATGTAGTAGGAGCTACCAAAAGCACGGAATTTACCAACATTCGCAAATATGCGCCTGATAATTTCCTGCTGGTGCCAGGCATCGGTGCACAAGGTGGTAGTTTGGAAGAAGTATGCAAATACGGTATGAATAAAGACTGCGGCTTGATCGTCAATAGCTCACGAGCCATTAACTATGCATCAAACGGCGAAGATTTTGCCGAAGCGGCAAGAGCCGAAGCCTTGAATGTTCAGCAACAGATGCAGGTTGAGTTGGAAAAAGCTGGGATTATTTGATGTCAGACATCAGAAGTCAGAAATCGGAAGTCTGAAATAAATTCAATAATAACTCAGACATCCGATCTCGGACATCTGACCTCCTCTTACCCAAACACCATTGTCCTTTCGGGATACCTCAAAGCATAATTTGACACCATATTCCTGATATAATCATTCCCCGGATACGGCGTAAGATGATTTTTGAGTTGCTCCAGGCTATCCACGTCAAAATAATGGGAGATATAACCCATGCCGTAAAACTGGCCTTTCTCGATCAGGATACAGCTATGCTCATCTAACTGGCGGCCTTCATCGCGTATAGCGAAGGTGGGTAAAGCGTCTTTTAATTGTGATATAGCTTGATTTACTTTCCTATTATAGTCTTCTACTTTTTCAACACCCTCGCAAGCACATAAATGCTGCATAACACCGGTGCAAGGATCATTGTTGGTTTGTATGAAACAGAGTTTCGGGCAAAGCTCAAATTCGTCGATGAGTTTGAGCAGCAGGTTGCGACCGTCCAATAACGAATTGCAGGTGTATATTGGCTGGGTAAGTTTACGGCGTTTATCCACTGCCAACCTCAGGTAGCCATTTTGATCTTCAAAAGCATAAAGCCCGAAAGCGTGCTCGAATCGTTTTAACGAGCGGTTGTATTTTGGCCACAGGCGCTTGATCTCAATGGCTTCCATTACAAAGGCCACCAGTTCGGTCCCACAGCTTTGGTAGGATATATGATGAATATTCCGCAGAAACTCCTGGCGCTGCTGACCGGGATTATTGCCTGAGAAATGGCTGCATACCCTTTGCTTGATATTACGGGCCTTGCCAACGTAGATCACTTTACCTTTTTCGTTATGAAAATAATAAACGCCGGGAGTATAAGGAAGTTGGTCTACATCTTCCTTAGGCAAGTTAGCAGGCAATACCTGTTCCCTCGACCTGTATTTGAGCGCCTGACCAATATGATTACCTGTGTCGTTCTGAAGCAGAATAGAGAACAATACGGCCGTTGCTTCAGCATCACCGGCGGCTCTGTGGCGAGCGTCGTTTTCAATTCCAAGCTGGCGGCATAGCTTACCCAGGCTATAAGAGGGCATACCCGGTAAAATCTTGCGCCCCAGCCTAACGGTACATAATTTATTACATTGCAAATCGTACCCTGCAGCGGCTAAATGATAACGGATAAAGGAGAAATCAAAATTGACATTATGCGCTACGAATATCTTGCCGTGAAGCAAATGATAGATATCAGCTGCCAGGTCTTCAAAGGGAGGGGCGTTCTGCACCATCTCATTGGTAATGCCGGTTAGTGCCCGGATATATACAGGAATATCCTGCCTAGGGTTAACTAAAGTGCTGTAACGCTGGGTAACTTTCTTACCATCGTGCAGGCATATGGCCACCTCGGTAATGCCGTTTGAGCTGGCATGCCCCCCGGTGGTTTCTATATCGACAATGGCGTACATGGGGTAAATTTAGTGAATTTTAGTCCGGAAGTCGGCAAAAGTCCGGAAGTCCGTATGTAATAATTTAATCTAAAAAATAAGACCCAGTATTTTTACCGGGTCTTAATATTGTTAATTATCTTTCGGACTTGCGGTCTTCCCGACTTTCCGACTCAAAAAATTACTTCTTCTTGGAAGCTTGTATTTGTTGTTGCTGACGCATCGCTTCTTCCATACGGGCCTGGAAACCTGATTTCTTTTTCTTTTCTTCAGGTTTCTTTTTGTTTTCCTGTATCTGTGCGTGGATCTTTTTGTCGTCAACCATCAGCCTGATCAGGTATTGCTGACCGAACGTGAACATGTTGGCCAGGAAGTAATAGTAATTCAGACCGGCTGGATAACTATTCAGTGTTACAAGGAAGATGATTGGGGTGATATACCCGATATATTTCATCTGTCCGGTAGCACCCGATATCTGGTTGTTGAAATAGGTATAAACCAGGGTAGAGATGGTCATCAACAAACACATTAAGCTAATGTGGTCAACACCAAAAATTGGTGTGAAGCTAATAACCGAATCATAGGTGGAGAGGTCATGCATCCACAGGAAGCTTTCGCCACGAAGCTCAAATAAGCTTGGGAAAAAGCGGAAGAATGCAATTACAATTGGCATTTGCAGTAATAAAGGTAGGCAACCACCTAAAGGGTTTACGCCGGCCTTTTTATACAATTTCATGTATTCCTGTTGCAGCAGGGTAGGGTTATCTTCACCGACTTTTGCTTTTATCTCATCCATTTCAGGCTTCAGCACACGCATCTTGGCCATTGATAGGTATGATTTGTAGGTAAGCGGAGATAAAACAAGTTTCAAAAGAACCGTAAGGGCCAGAATGATCAGGCCATAGTTCCAGTTAAATTGTTGCAGGAAATTAAATACCGGCAATACCGCAAAACGGTTGATATATTTCAATGGTCCCCAACCAAGGCTGATCACTTTATCTAAATCGTGCCCTTGTGCTTTCAGGATGCTGAAGCGGTTTGGCCCAAAGTAAAACTCTAACGGTAAGCTGCCGTCAGCTGCACGGGCGAATGAAAGATCAGCTTTCATCTGCTTTACATCAGCATTGTTGCTTACATCGGTGCTAACAGTCAGGCTTGATTTATCAATTCCTTGTTTTGCAATTAAAATATTTGAAAAGAAATGCTGCTTAAATGCCACCCACTGCAGCTTTTTATCTGCGATAGACTTTTGATCATCTTTAGTCTCGCTCAACCAATCTACATCACTATCGGTGTTGTAATAATATACTGACGAATACTGGCGCTCCTGCTTCATATCCTTTTCCTGTTTGTGCAGGCTTGCCTGCCAATCCAGGTTAAGGGTGTTGCTGTTGGCCATCACGTTATCCAGGCCAGTAGTTTTAATCGTCAATCCTAATTTAAAGCCGGTGCCTTTTAACGAGTAGATATAGTCGATGTATTGGGTAGCGCTGTAGCTCAGGCGCATAGTTAATGAGCTCGAGTCTTTTTCGGCTACGGTCAGATTTTGTGCACTTGGTGTAAAGTAAAGTTCATCAGTATTGATGTTCTTGTCCTGCGCGCGGAAATTCAATCCAAAGTGGTTGTTTTCACCATCAAATAAAATCAACGGCTTTTTATCAAACGTTTTATAGTTCTTCAGCTCAACCGAATAAACACGGCCGCCATGGGTGCTCAGTTTTACACGTAACTCCTGGTTTTCCAGGGTAACAAATTGCTCAGTTCCTACTGTTGCTACGCCAAAAGGTATCTTCTTTAACGCTGAGTCAGCTACTGTTACAGCTTTTTTTGAAGTGTCTGGTTTAGTTGTTTTAACAACTGCAGCCGCTGTTTTTGCTCTTTTGATCGAGTCTTGCAGCAACTGTTCCTTTTTTATGTCGGCATCTGAAGGCTTTAACAGAAAATAAGACCCCAGCATGATCAGAACGATCAGCACAAACCCAGTTATTGTATTCTTATCCATTTTATCGTTATCGTACTATATTACTTCTTGCGGGCGTATGCCAGCGAAGCGGCGACAAAGTTAACAAAAAGTGGGTGAGGATTAGCAACTGTTGATTTTAATTCAGGGTGAAATTGACCGCCGATGAAAAACGGGTGTTTTTTGAGCTCGATGATCTCAACCAGGTTGTTATCCGGGTTGATACCCGATGGGACA
>JAFAKI010000043.1 GCA_019235595.1 Mucilaginibacter sp.
ACAATTACGCGCTCCCCGCTTTCAATCTCATTCTGATATTCATAGGCCGACCGTGCAATTTCTTGTTGTATATAGTCCTGCTCAATGGCTTTTACCGCACCGCCCATGGCGTCTATTTTATCAATATATAATTGTGCTGACCTTTCCAGTTCATTGGTCAACTCCTCTATAAAATAAGAGCCGGCCAATGGATCTACGGTATCTGTAACCCCGCTTTCAAAGGCGATAATCTGCTGGGTGCGCAAAGCGATCTTTGCCGCCGCTTCTGTAGGTAACGACAAAGCTTCGTCATAACCATTAGTGTGTAATGATTGTGTTCCGCCTAATACCGCCGCCAGTGCCTGGTTGCTTACCCGAACGATATTATTCATGGGCTGCTGCGCGGTCAACGTTGAACCGCCTGTTTGGGTATGAAAACGCAGTTTCTGTGCGCCGAGGTCTGTTGCGCCCAACTCTTTTGTAATATGCGCCCACATTCTCCGCGCAGCCCTGAATTTGGCTATCTCCTCAAAGAAATTATTGTGGCAGTTAAAGAAGAAGGATAGCCTTTTCGCAAAAACGTTAATGTCTAACCCCTTATTTAAGGCCGCCTGTAAATACGCCTTGCCGTTGGCCAGGGTAAAAGCCAGCTCCTGTACAGCAGTTGATCCGGCCTCGCGGATATGATAACCCGATATGGAAATAGTATTCCACTTAGGCACCTCTTTGCTGCAATATTCAAATACGTCCGTAATTAACCGCATGGACGGGCCTGGTGGATAGATATAAGTACCCCGTGCAGCATATTCCTTTAATATATCGTTCTGTACCGTGCCAGACAGTTGTTTCAGATCAGCGCCCTGTTTTTTTGCTAACGCGATGTACATCGACAGCAAAATAGAAGCGGTTGCATTGATGGTCATGGAGGTGGTGATATCCTTTAACTGGATACCATCAAACAAAACCTCGATATCCTTCAATGAGTCAATGGCAACACCCACCTTGCCTACTTCGCCATCGGCAAAGTCGCTATCCGAATCATAACCAATCTGTGTAGGCAAATCAAAAGCCACAGACAACCCCATGGTGCCCTGGCTGAGCAGGTAATGATAGCGTTTGTTCGACTCCTCGGCAGTTGAAAACCCAGCATACTGGCGCATCGTCCAGGGTTTGCCGCGGTACATGTCCTTTTGAATACCCCGTGTAAACGGAAATTCACCCGGCAGTTCGTTCATCGCCGATGGCCGGCAATAAACCTCTTTAATTTCAATTCCTGACGTAGTGGTGAATTTTTTACCGGACATTTTTGATTTCGAATTTCGGATTTACGATTTCGGATTTATAAAGCTCGAATTTGAACATCCTAAATTCGATATTCAAAATTCGAAATTCGATATTAAAATAGCGCTTCCATATCTTCCTTTACCATTTGCAAGGCAATATCGTAAGGATTATCCTGTAAATGGCTTAAATGGGCTAATACCGTTTTACTCAAGTCAAGTCCTGTCGCTGTTTCGGGCAGGGCCTTCACGGCATTGGTTACGATGCTCAGGGTATCATCTTTTACGCGGTTAACAACTGCCCATGCCCGGCTGCTGACATATATCTGCTGGGTAATATTGTGTTGGAACTCGTTGCGTATCTCGTTCGCTACTATACTGTGTAATTCAGCCGCAGACAGCCCGGTGCTGTGAAGGCGCACCAGCATGCTGGCCGGATTTACACGTTCTATAAATAGTACAATACGCTCATAGGCTTGCAAACGCAGCGGCAAAGTTTGGTTGCTGATCGTCTTTTTCAACTCAATCAGTTGTATATTCTCTGTTTTATCAAGGTGAGGTTTTATCAGATAAAATGCTACATAAACGGTTCCTACGCCTGCTAATGTAAACTTTAAAATTTCTAATAGGTAGTTTGTTAAATTCATATCATGTATGTTAGGCAAAGGTCATAATAATTGACAGGCAACAAAAATCTGCAATTTACCTTATATTTGTATGTTTAATTTAAAATAAGATGAGTACTGCTGTAGAAACTGCATTGGCGCCGGTTAGCTTTACACAAGGGGCTGTTAGAGAACTAAATAAATTGAGGGACCAGCAAGAGATAGGGGATGATTTTGGTCTGCGTGTTGGGGTTGAAGGCGGTGGCTGCTCTGGCATGAACTATGTTTTAGGCTTTGATCAGAAGAAAGATGGCGACCAGGAGTATATTATCGATGGGATAAAAGTATACATGCACAAAGCGCATGGC
Organism: Mucilaginibacter sp.; assembly: GCA_019235595.1. Classification (GTDB taxonomy): domain Bacteria; phylum Bacteroidota; class Bacteroidia; order Sphingobacteriales; family Sphingobacteriaceae; genus Mucilaginibacter. The sequence goes on from JAFAKI010000043.1 coordinate 2,233, forward strand.
TTATACTTGGTAGGCATGCAAATTGACTTCCAGGATGGTCTGAATGCCCGTGGTTTTACTTTTAATAACCCTAATGCTGCCAGCACTTGCGGCTGTGGCTCGTCGTTTTCTGTATAATTATTTTATTAAAATATTTATAAGAAGCACCTGTCAGACCGGGTGCTTTTTTGTTTTAAGATAGTGTGATCAGTGTGGATTTATTATTTGCCTTGTTTTTCAACTAATTGGCAATAAAATCTACTTAATGTATCATTCCTGATACTTTAAAAATAAATATGTGACATATAAGGAACATTTTAGTTGTTTTATACGTAACAGTCAGCACTAATAGCTACATAATTTTTGTGTTGTGAAAGTTTTTAAATATCTTCAACCAATCTTACCTGCAGTCCTTGCTTCAAATCCTGGATCAGAGTCACCTTTTGCAAAATCAATCACTCCATTTTAACTATGAAGTATTTCTACATTCTTCTGTTTTTTTTATTTACGACCACGGTCTGTAATGCCCAATTATTAAAGCCCGGCTTCGACGCCAAGGAGTATCTGGAAATGCTTCGCATATCGCGGCAGCAATTTAATGACCCTATTAAAGATGATCACACCCCATTACCTAAGCAGTATGGCCTTGTTTACCGCTCACCCGAAGGCCCGCTTAAAAATCGCTGGGATTTATGGGTAAATAATAAAGGCATCGCAGTTATCAGTATTCGTGGTACCACGCAATCAGAATTAAGCTGGCTCGAAAACTTTTATGCTGCTATGGTTCCTGCGAATGGCAAATTGCATATCAGCGATTCGGAAGATTTCACTTACAACCTGGCTACCAACCCAAAAGCAGGTGTGCATGTTGGCTGGCTGCTGGGGCTAGCTGATCTGTCAAAAACAGTATTGCCTAAAATTTACTGGCTATACAATTCAAAAAATATCAGAAACTTTATTATAGTTGGCCATAGCCAGGGCGCTGCTATAGCCTGCCTGCTTCGTTCATACCTGGGTGACCTGCAAAGCAAACAATTGCTTGGCAATGATATCACCTTTAAAACTTATTGCAGCGCTCCACCAAAACCAGGTAATATTTACTACAGCTACGATTTTAACTACCTGACCCGCAACGGCTGGTGTGTATCAGTGGTAAATGCTGCCGACTGGGTTCCGCAAACGCCTTTTACTATCCAGACGATAAATAACTTCAATACGCCAAATCCGTTCGTAAACATCAACGATCAGATCAAAAATCAGCCGTTTTTTAAGCGCCTTTATATTAAACACATATTCAATAAGCTTAAAAGCACACCTGAAAACGCGCAAGGTACTCATGAAGAATATTTGGGTAAGCTGGCCTACACGTTTGTACAAAAACAATTACCTAAATTCAAAGAACCTGTTTATTTAAAAGACAACAGCTTTACCGCCTGCGGCACCCCTATCATTTTGATGCCCGATAATACTTACCGCAAACAATTCCCTGATGATCCTAAAGATGTTTTTGAACATCATATGTTCTGGCCATATTACTATCTGGCTCAGGCAGAATATTTAAATCAATAAAAGGTTGTAACAAACCGGCATATCGTACAGTCATATAATACAGAATTCTGATTTTACGGTATGCCGGTAAAAACCTCACTCAAAGAAAACATCTCGCTCGCATTACAGGCCATAGCCGGCAACAGGTTAAGGACATCGCTTACGTCGCTTATCATCGCCATAGGCATTATGGCCCTGGTAGGTATTCTGACAGCCATAGGGGGTATCCAAAACAACCTGAACGATGCATTTGGAAGTCTGGGTGCCAATTCGTTTACCTTGCAAAACCGGGGCCAGGGCCTCAATTTTGGTGGAGGTGGCCAACGTAAAGCTTATCCTTCGATCACTTATGAGCAGGCTGCCAGATTCAAGGAATTGTTCAAAGTTCCGGCCACGACTTCCATCAACCTGAGTGTAACAGGCACAGCAGTAGCTAAGTACAGCAACCAGAAAACGAATCCCAATATTTCTGTCACCGGATCGGATGAGAATTACCTGGTAACCAGCGGCCGCAAAATAGGATTTGGAAGAGATTTCTCCGCCTCTGAATTGGAGCACGGTGATAATGTGGTGATGATTGGCGAGGATATCAGGAAGCGTCTTTTTAAAAATGAAGATCCGATCAATAAACTCATTTTCATTGGCAATTATAAATTCAAGGTAGTTGGCGTGTTTGCTTCGAAAGGTTCGAGCGCGGGTTTTGGGGGCGATAAATTCTGTGTTATACCAGTATTAAAGGCTAAACAGATGGATACGCTCAAAAACATTTCATTCAACGTTACGGTAAAAACAGCCAGCCCTGAGGTTTTGGATGCCACCGTAGGCGAAGCGACTTCCGAATTTCGTAACATACGCGGTTTAAATATTTCACAGCCCGATAATTTCGAAATATCAAGAAGCGACTCCATTCAAAAAGAGCTGGACAGCAACGTTGCAGCGATGACTGCCGGCGGCGCGCTTATTGCCATTATCACCTTAGTTGGTGCGTCTATCGCATTAATGAATATTATGCTGGTGTCGGTTACAGAACGTACCTGTGAAATAGGGGTTCGCAAAGCCATAGGTGCAAATCC
>JAFAKI010000045.1 GCA_019235595.1 Mucilaginibacter sp.
AACCTATGTAGAAAGTTACGACTATTCAAAGATGCCGCAACTAAAGCAAGAGCTTAAAATTCAGGCACTTCTGTCAGCGAAAGAGAAGGCGGCTTACCTGCTGAATAGCATCAATGAAAAGGTAGGCAGACCAATAAATATTACCGAAACTGACAACAGTAATTTCCCTTCGCCAAGGCCAATGTTCGCTAATAGAACTTTAGTTGCAAGCCCTCAACCCGCTGATTCTGAAATCGATATTAAACCTATAAAACTGAGTTTCCAGGTGCAGGCAATATTCGAAATAGCACAATAAATATTCTGAAATAATATTGTAACTTTTGCATGGCCCTTCCGTAAAAAAGATTTGGAAGGGCCTGCTTTTTTACCGACCCATCAGCCAATTTACTACGTACTGATTGACAAGTACTTGACAATATAGAAACTAGGTATTAACTTTAAATATCCGTAAAAAATTGAGCATGATACACTTTAGGACCGAAAGAGTCCTGTTGGTCGCCCCCAACATATTTTCCGTTCAGCTATTAGCTAATAACAAGCAGATCAAGCATGTTACAACTGTTGATCGCGTCTTCCCGGCCATTTATGAGCTTGCTCCACATTTGATCATATTTGATTATGATTACATGGATAAGGATATGGAAAAAATATTGCGCCGTATCCGCACCAATGCATATTATAATAAGATAAAAATATGCTGCTTTAAAAGCACGGCCAACCGCAAAATCGATTCCTTTTTAAAGGTATTGGGAGTTAATCACGTGATCTATAAAAATGAACTGTACAGCACCACCAAGGAATCGGTAAATCATGTGAAGGCGATATTGGATCCCGCTGTAACCAGTTTATTGGTAAGTGCTTCTTTTTGATTTGATCAATTCATATAGAGCACCAATACTTCCTGCCAAGAAGAATAACCAATAGAAACCTATTGCTATCTCTAAATTGATATGATTTCTGCTTCGATCTTGATATATGGTATAAATCAAACATCCGACTACAAAAAAATATATACTAATCGAAAATATCCAAAAACGCATCTCTCGTTTAACATTGATTTTTCGAAAGCCGATTAAGAAGAAATAAACTTGATTTATTACAATGATTATGCAGGCAATCAAAGCAACTAAAGTGCCCTGTATACTTCCGTCTGTTATTCCTCCAACTAATTCGCCGTAGAGATAATATGAACAAAGAACTATGCCAAACAGCGCGATACCGCATGCTGGTATTCCAATCATAGCTATAGCTCTGCTTAGCCTATAGTTAATGCTTCTTTCCATCAATCAATCCACTCGAATCTGGTGTAAGGTACCAGCACTTCAGGTATTTTAATACCCTTGTCAGTCTGATTATTTTCCAGCAAAGTTGCTACAATCCGTGGTAAAGCCAATGCACTACCGTTTAGCGTATGTGCCAATTGTGTTTTCCCCTCCGCATTGCGGAAACGAAGCTTTAAACGATTGCTCTGGAAAGTCTCGAAATTAGACACTGAAGAAACTTCCAGCCAGCGTTGCTGCGCAGCGCTCCAGGTTTCCATATCATAAGTTAAAGCTGAGCCAAAACCCATATCGCCACCGCATAAACGTAACACACGATAAGGCAAGCCCAGTTTCTGCAGCAAGCCCTGTACATGTGTGCTCATTTTTTCAAGTATATCGTAAGATTCATCAGGATGAGCTATCGTTACGATTTCTACTTTATCAAACTGGTGCAAACGGTTCAACCCGCGCACATGTGCACCGTAAGAACCTGCCTCGCGACGAAAACATGGTGTATGCCCGCAATTCCGGATAGGCAATTCATCTGCCTTTAAGATCACATCACGATACAGATTGGTAACAGGTACTTCCGCAGTAGGAATCAGGTATAAATTATCCAAGCCCACAAAATACATCTGGCCCTCCTTATCAGGCAATTGTGATGTGCCGAAACCAGAGGCCTCATTAACCATCAGCGGCACACTTACTTCTTTATAACCGGCTTTTTCGGCCTCATCAATAAAATAATTTATCAGCGCTCTTTGCAGTTTAGCCCCTTTGTTTTTATACACAGGGAAACCAGCTCCGGTTATTTTCACGCCCAGTTCAAAATCAATCAGGTTATATTTTGCAGCCAATTCCCAATGCGGCAGGGCATCAGCTGGTAGATTCGGCTTTGCCCCGTTCTCCAGCACCACTTCATTATCCTCAGGGGTCAATCCTTTTGGTACCGATGCATGCGGTAAGTTTGGCAATAGCACCAATTTTTGATTTAGATCGTTTTCTAAAGTATTCAGCGCGTCACCTAAAGTTTTTATCTCTTCCTTCCAGGCGCCGGTTTTAGCTTTGATGGCCTCGGCTTCATCTTTTTTGCCATTGCGCATCAGTTCACCAATTTGCTTTGCTGCGGAATTAGCTTCGGCCGAGATATTGTCCAAACGGTTTTGGGTTTGACGGCGACTATTGTCTAACTCAATAATCTCATCAACCAGCTCAGGCTGTTTGAAATTTTTCACAGCCAAACGTTCTAAAACTTTTTCTCTGTTATCGCGGATATAACTAACTTGCAGCATTATTTTATTTTTTGAGCAAATATAATCAGTTGGCAGTTTGCAGTGAGCAGTTTGCAGTTTTTTGTTTTCATTATATTCAAAATAGCGTTTTATGCCCACTGCTAACTGGTAACTGCAAACTAAAAAATGTCAGGTAAACTCTACTTAGTCCCCACCCCTATTGGCAACCTGGAAGATATGACCTTCAGGGCCATACGTGTTTTAAAAGAAGCTGACCTGATATTGGCTGAAGACACCCGCACATCGGCGCCATTGTTAAAGCATTTTGATATCCAGAAGAAGGTTTATGCGCATCACCAGCATAATGAGCACCAATCGTCAGGCGAGATTGTTAAATTTTTAAAAGAAGGCAAAAATATTGCGTTGATATCCGATGCCGGGACTCCAGCCATATCTGATCCGGGTTTTTACCTGGTTCGCGAAGCATTAAAACATGATATTGAGGTAGAATGCCTGCCAGGAGCAACGGCTTTTGTACCCGCTTTGGTTAATTCCGGTTTCCCTACCGACCGTTTTTGTTTTGAGGGATTTCTACCTTTAAAAAAAGGCCGTCAAACACGGTATAAGGAATTGGCTGAAGAGGAGCGCACCATCATTTTATATGAATCGCCGCACCGGTTTTTAAAAACACTGGATGAGATGGCGACCTATTTTGGAGCAGACAGGCAGATTTCGGTTTCGCGCGAGCTTACTAAAATGTTTGAGGAGACTGTTCGTGGTACTATTACCGAGGTTAAACAGTATTTTGAAACTCATCCTGCAAAGGGGGAATTTGTGATATGTGTGGCGGGGAAATAATAATATAAAACTATGTCATTTCGAGGAACGAAGCAACCGCATGCTGTACAGGGCGAAGATGCATAGTTCGCGATTGCTTCGTTCCTCGCAATGACAAATTGACTAGAGATAAATGAAAAAAAACATAGCCCTATCCATCCTATCCGGCTTATTACTTTGGATCGCTTGGCCGCCTACACCTTATACTACTTTCATTCTTTTTATTGGCTTTGTGCCAATGCTCATCGCTATTGAAAACATCATCAATAGCAACTACGCCCAAAAAGGCAAAAAGATATTCTGGACCACTTTTCTAGGTTTTTTTATCTGGAATACCCTTTCCATCTATTGGGTATATAATTCAATAAAAACCATCGGACCTGTTATTGCTGTACCGATTTCGCTGATCCCCTACTCTCTCGGACCATTATTAATGTCGGCAGCCTGCTGGCTATATTATCGCTTAAGGCAGATCGCAAAACCCGGAATAAGCTTGGTAGGATTGATCTTTTTCTGGGTAGCTTATGAATACCTGCACCAAACATGGGAGCTTAATTTCCCCTGGATGACTTTGGGCAATGGTTTTGCTGTGAGCCATAAATGGATACAATGGTATGAATACACCGGAGTATACGGTGGTACTATATGGATTTGGATTGCCAACATATTGGGGTTCCTGGTTTATCAAAGTCTTAAACAATCGGATGCCATTAAAAAGAAGGTAAGTCTTATCCTATCGTTTGGTCTAGTGATTTTACTGCCTATCGCATGGTCTTTACATCGATATAATAATTATCATGAGCAAACCAATCCGTCAGATATCGTAGTTGCCCAGCCTAATATTGATCCTTATGAAAAGCAGGGAACCATACCGACTTCGCAGCAGCTTGGTATACTAACTCACATTTCTGACTCCATTGCACAAAAAAATACGGAGTTTTTTATATGGCCAGAAACAGCGATATCTGACCAGCACGGGCTAAACGAAGATATTGTTCGTAGCAACCCTTATTTTGAGCAAATACAGCATTTTTTGCATAAGTACGTAAACGGGAATGTGCTTACTGGTTCAGAGGACATCAAAATATACAACTCCAGAAAAACAGCAACTGCAAACCCATGGGATCCGCAAGGCAACGAATATTACGATGCATTTAATGCAGCGGTAAATATTGAGAACTCGGCCGAGGTACAGTTCTACCACAAATCAAAATTGGTTCCGGGTGTAGAGGCACTGCCATTTGGCAATACTTTATCATTCATGAAACCCGTTTTTGAGCATTTAGGCGGAGCTACCGGTACTTACGGCAGACAGGAAGAACCTGGCGTATTCTACTCGCAAAGCGGAATAGGCGTTGGCCCGGCAATTTGCTACGAATCTATTTATGGCGAATGGATAGCACAATCGGTTCATAAAGGGGCGCAATTTATCGCCATCATCACTAACGATGGCTGGTGGGAAAATACATCAGGAAAAGATCAGCATTTGGACTATGCCAAACTGCGTGCTATAGAAACCCGTCGTTGGGTATGCAGATCAGCCAATACGGGCATATCTGCATTTATCAATCAACGCGGCGATGTAGTAAAGCAAACCAAATGGTGGACGCGGATTGCTATTAAACAAGACATCAACCTTAATTCCGATCTAACTTTTTATACTTTATATGGCGATTATATCCCTAAAACAGGAAGTATGCTAGCCATCGTTGGTATTATATGGATATTGGTTGGAACAGTAAAAGCTAGAAGAACTAAAAGAGCGCTGTCCTAAGCGACTTAAGACTCAAGACTTAGTACTTAAGACTCCAAACTACCCCTCCCGGCTCACAATAAACTGCATCAAATCAAAAATTGGTTGACGAATAATCTTGCCCAGGTGAATTTCGTTCTTTTCACAAAGCGCGCGCAGTTCGTCCGCAAAAACAAAAGCGATCGATCCAACAAAATGGCATTTATACCGATGGTACTGAGGGAATGATTTAATATCCGAGTCAATAAACTCCTGGAAACCCCTTGCTAATAAAGCCTGGCAATATTCGGTCTCGCGGATAGTATTCAGAAATCTTGAAAACGATGCCAGGAACGTATTTGCGGCAGGCTTTTGATATACGTCGCGTATCACGCTTTCCTTGGTGAGATGATATTCCTCATCGAACCGGGTATGTATCTCGGCAGGCATATTGCCATATAAGAAATCCGTTATTAAAGCTTTTCCGAACCAGGTGCCAGAGCCTTCATCACCCAGTGCATAACCAAGGCCATGTTTGGTGGAATGTACTTCTTCCCCATCAAAAAAAGAAATATTTGAGCCCGTTCCCAACACACAGCAAAGCCCTTTTTCGTGCCCGCA
>JAFAKI010000023.1 GCA_019235595.1 Mucilaginibacter sp.
GCTGCACTCATACCACGTGTCAATTTATGAAAGCGTATTACCCACTCCGGATATGGTGATGCCGACCGAAGATGAGATAGAGGAACAAGCGATTGAAAGGGTTAAAAAACTGGAGCACATCCGTACGCAGATGCATAAACATGTCCGCAAAGGTGTTACTATCCATGTTCGCATAAGCCGTTCTTCCCTGGTACGCGCTATTATTGAAACTATAAATAAAGAGAATGGTGATATTGTGATACTGGGAAGCAATGGGAGCGACAGCAGAAATATCAGCCACGTAGGTAGCAATGTGATCAATATATCCAAACTGAGCCCTGTACCGGTTATAGTTGTTCCGCCTGCCTGTTGCTATGAATTAATTAAACGGGTAGTAATGGCCTGTGATTTTAATAAAGTAAAAGATACGATTCCTCTTGAGCCATTGAAACGACTTTTGCAACGCCACGATGTGGAATTACAGGTAGTGAATATTGATAAAGAAGCCAAACACAAACATGCAGACCCTGAACAAATGGCACAGGAAACGGCATTGCACGCTATGCTAAAGGAGTATCACCCACATTATTATTACAATAACGAGGGCGACATAATTAACGGAATATTGGGTTTTGCAAAAGGCCATCATGCGCAAATGGTTATCGCCCTGCCACACAAATACAGTTTTTTTCAATCTTTATTACATAACAGCGTATCTAAGCAGCTAACAGTACATTCAGCGGTGCCCGTATTATTATTAAAATAATAAGATTTTAGTTGTCAACAGCGACCTGAAAATATATATTTTAAAGAAAACACCTTTTTCTGTTTCTTTGTCAAACTTTTCTTAACAGTTTATATTTTTTAATGAGGATTCATTTTATAGCCATAGGTGGCAGTGCCATGCACAATATGGCCATTGCTTTGCACAAAAAAGGGTTCAATGTAACAGGTTCAGACGACGTTCTTTTTGAACCATCCGTTTCCCGTCTTTCCAAATACGGACTTTTGCCTGAAAGCAACGGCTGGTATCCGGAAAAAATTACACCAGATATCGATGCCATTATACTAGGCATGCACGCCCGTGCTGATAATCCGGAGCTGTTAAGGGCGCAGGAATTGGGCCTGAAAATATATTCATATCCGGAATATATTTATGAACATTCAAAAAATAAGCTGCGTGTGGTTATAGGAGGGAGTCATGGAAAAACAACCATCACCTCTATGATATTACATGTCCTGAAAAATACCGGTAAAGATTTTGACTACCTGGTTGGCGCTCAGTTGGAAGGTTTTGATACGATGGTGAAACTTACTGATGAGGCACCGGTAATTGTAATTGAAGGAGACGAGTACTTGTCATCCGCTATCGACCGTAGGCCCAAATTTCACCTGTATAAAGCCAATATCGGTGTAATAAGCGGCATTGCCTGGGATCATATCAACGTATTTCCTACGTTTGATAATTATGTTGATCAATTCAGCCTTTTTATTGAAACAATACAGCCAAATGGCAAGCTGATCTATAGCGAAACAGATAGCATTTTAAATGACCTGGTAAAAAAAGATCACTCCAAGGTAGATAAGCTGCCCTATCATTTGCCTGATTATAATATTAAATATGGTATTACAAATATTATAAATAAACGGCAGGAATATCCACTACAAGTTTTTGGCGAGCATAACCTGTTGAACATTGAGGCTGCCCGATTGGTATGTGAAAGTTTAGGTATAAATTCGGATGAATTTTATACTCAGATCAGCAGTTTTAAGGGAGCTGCTCGCCGGCTTGAGCTGATGGGCAAGAATGAGACTTCAAGCTTTTTTAAGGACTTTGCACATTCACCTTCTAAGCTAAAAGCTACCATTCATGCTGTGAGATCCCAGTTCCCGGACAGGAAATTGGTTGCCTGTATCGAGCTTCATACCTTCAGCAGTTTGAACAAAGATTTCCTTGGCGAGTATGCTCATGCGATGGATGAGGCCGATGTGGCCATCGTGTTTATTGATAAAAAAACATTTGAACAAAAGAAAATGGAGCCATATCCAGCTGAAACAGTGAAAGATGCATTTTCAAGGGCGGATTTGGCGTTCTATAATGATCCATCTGTTCTTGAGGAACACCTCGAAAACATTACAATGGGCAACACTAATCTATTAATGATGAGCTCGGGAAATTTTGGCGGAATTGATTTGCAGGAATTGTCAAAAAAATATTATAAATAATAAGATTAATATTAATTTTTTTATTGTAACTTTATTAACTACTGAGAAAAACCTTATCTAAAAAACAAGGAACATGAAAGCACTCGGAAAAAAAATCAGATCACTTCGCCACCAGAAAGGATGGAGTCAGGAAGATGTTGCCAAAAAGCTCGACATCTCAATTCCTGCTTTTTCTAAAATTGAAACCGGCATAACTGATATCAATTTGTCCCGCCTGGAGCAGATTGCGATATTATTTGACATGACTGTAGTGCAGTTGCTTACATTTAATGACGAGGAGCACGATCAGAAATTTATTAACGAACTGGAAGTAGTTAATAAAAAGCTGATGGATCGCGATTCGGAAGTGATCGACTTGCAAAAGAAAGTAATTGAATTATTTGAAGAGCTAAGGCATTCAAAAGCAACTGCCTGACCGCAGTTTCCCACGCCTGACCCTAACTAAAAATATACCGCATTGTTAAATGCTTCTTGCCAAATACCCCACCCATGCTATGG
>JAFAKI010000062.1 GCA_019235595.1 Mucilaginibacter sp.
AGCTGGAAGATGGTCAGTCTGGTTAAAAACTAACAAAAAAAGCACCCCGGAACAACCGGGATGCTTCAATCACTCTAAAACAATCACCTCTAAACTAAGAAGTACCTTTTAATAATTATATAACGAACAATTATTGACCAAATAAAATAATTAGTCAAATATACCGAATTAAGTGGCCGTTAATTTAAGGTTAATTGCTTTTTTACCGCGAGGTGACAGTCGGTCAGTACTTTAAGCCTTTGATAAAAATATCAATCAGCATCAGGCGTTTGTTGTGGATCTCATCCAGGTGTTCCTTTTTGGGGAAACTATTCTTTTTATTATAAGCTGCTGACCCTACCCTTACGCCGTGCAAGGCATCAAGCAATAACCCCACTATTTCGCCAGGATTATCCACGGGTTTTATACTACCCCGTTCAGCTTCGGCAATGACGGCATTGCCCAATATATTCATTTCGGCCTGACGTATATCATCAACTATTTCCCATATCGCATCCGGCATGTTCTGTTCATTTAACCTGATATAATCAAAGAAATTATAATTATTCAGGATAAAGTTGTGATGGGTATCGATTTGAAATACAAAAGCTTCCTTCAAATCTGTGATTTTGCTGATATTATCTTCCAGTATCTTCAAATAATCGCCCGCAAGCTTACGGGTTACTGCAATATACAGTTGGCTTTTATCAGGGAAGTAATAATAAAGTAAAGCTTTGGATAAGGATAGTGAGCCGGCAATTTCGTTCATTGTGGTTTTGGAGTAACCATAATGCAAAAACTGTTCATAAGCCGCTTCTAAAATTTTTTCTCTCTTTATATCCTGTTGTTCGCTTACTACGCCCATTAGTTATTAAATATCAGCTAGGTAAAATTGACTTTTCAAACAAATCTATCAATAATTCCAACATTGCAATGTCATATTTACACAATGAACTTAATTAGTTAATTCACTATAGCGCTAATTCAAGATTGGCTAAAACAAAAAAGCTGCCTTGATTTACAAGGCAGCTCTTCCTATAAGAAATAAATTAAATTAAACCATCTGGCCTACTTCCAGTTCTTTTGGCTCTTCAACAGTTTCTTTCTTTTTAAAGAGAGTAGATTTGATACGTACCCTGATGATATACATACATGGTACCAGTATCAGTGTTATTATAGTTGCAAAACCCAAACCGAAGATCATCGTCCATGATAACGGGCCCCAGAAGGCAACGTTGTCGCCACCGAAGTAAATATGCGGTTTAAATGAGGTAAACAGCCCTGCAAAGTCGATATTAAAGCCTACAGCAAGCGGGATTAAGCCGAGCATTGCTGCTGTAGCCGTCAACAATACCGGTGTCATACGGGTGCGGGCGGCTTCCACTACAGCATCGTGCAGACTTGCCCCCTGCTCTATCAGCATATCGGTAAACTCTACCAGCAGGATACCATTACGTACTACCACCCCAGCCAATGCGACGATACCTATACCGGTCATAACGATGGAGATTGTCATTTTAAATATCGCAACGCCAAGGAACACACCGATGATACTGAAAAATATCTCGGTCAGGATGATGAACGTCTTCCCTATCGAGTTAAACTGCGTCATTAATATGATTAGGATAATACCGAAAGATATCGCCAAAGCAGTACCCAAAAACGTTGCTGCTTCTATTTGGTCTTCCTGACCACCACCCATGCGGATACTTACCCCATCAGGCACTCTGAAATTTTTAATAGACTGAGCAATTGCAGCGTTCACTTCAGTAGCATTAGCTGATTTCAATACATTCGATCCTAAGGTGATCACACGTCTGGATTGTTTGTGCTTGATATTAGCATACGTATTTGTATACCTGATATCAGTAAACGCCGAGATAGGTACCTGGCGAATTGAACCGCCTGTAGCCATATCACGATAAGTGATCTTTAGGTTTTTCAAGGCGTCGATGTTATCACGCTGATCTTGTTGCGCACGAACATCGATCTCATAGTTGTCTTCCTTCGTATTCCTGAAATCAGACGCTTTAAAACCATATATGGAAGTAAACAAAGCCTGGTTTATTTGGGCTGTAGTGATACCCTCGCGGTTTGCGCGTTCCCGATCTACATCAAACACGATCTCAGGTTTGTCATTCTGCACGTCCGCTGTTAACTGCTCAATGCCGGCAATGTTCTGCTGATCAATGAATTTTTTTAGACGATCGCCTGTTCTTACCAAAGTATCCAGATTATCACCGATCATTTCAATACTAATATCTTTTTGTACCGGCGGACCTGCATTTTCCTGAGCAACAGAGATTTTTACGCCCGGCATGCCCTGGACAGACCGGCGTATGTTTTCCATTACCTTTTTAGTATCCTTGCCATTACGCTTGCCAAACTCAACAAAGGCAACAGTTATCTTACCCTTATTATAATAGGTGCCCTGGTCTTCGTCAGTCGGGTCGGTTACCCCTACAGAAACGTTGGATATAATAGACGATACGATGTCTTTGTCGGGCTCTACAACAGCAGCCACCTTTTTCTCCAAATTGGCAACTACCTGGTTGGTGTAAGCCTGATCGGTACCAATTGGCATAGTTACATACACGTAAGTGAAGTTAGGGTCACCTGCCGGGAAGAATTCAACTTTCGGGCTGCGTGCTATGGTAAATCCAATGGTAAAGATGAATAAGGCTACAATTCCCAGAAGTATCTGCCAAGGTCTTTGCACTGCCCATTCCAAACGTTTTGCATACCAGGTCTGAAACTTAGGCCACGCATTTTTCTGAAACCTGTCAATCCACCGCATCAGAAAGAAATGATTTAGCAGATAGAGGAATGCGGCAAACACTACAAAGTTTCCCACCCCGCGGTTCATCAAATATCCCAGGATGGCTGCACCACCCAGGAACAATAGAGCACGTTTAACTTTTCTGTCAAATTTCGGATGATCGTGCTCACCATCGTGATGCGGTTTCATAAAATCGACCGCGAAAACCGGGTTCATGATATAAGCTACCACCAATGACGCTAACAAGGTAATAATCAGCGTAATTGGCAGGAAGAACATAAAGTGACCGATCAAGCTGTTCCAGAATGCCAGCGGCACAAACGGTGCCAAAGTGGTCATCGTACCTGAAAATACTGGCAGGAACACCTCGCCCGCAGCCATTTTAGCGGCCTGCTTAATGGGTACTCTACCGTTAGCGAAAATACGGTGCGTGTTTTCGATCACTACAATTGCATCGTCGACCACTATGCCCAGCGCCAGCAGGAATGAGAACAGAACAATCATATTCAGGGTAAAACCTATGGCTGGCATTACCAAAAACGCGATGAAGCAGGACAATGGTACTGACAACGCCACGAAAATAGCGTTAGTACTACCCATAAAGAACATCAGGATGATCGTTACCAATATAAAACCGATAACAATGGTATTGATCAGATCGTTCAATGTAGTACGGGTTTTGTCCGACTGGTCGCCTGTTACCGTAATGTTTAATCCTTTAGGGAATACCGTTTTTTGCTTGTCTTTTATTAATTGGTTGATCTTATCCGAGGCTTCGATCAGGTTTTCGCCTGATCTTTTACTAACGTTAAGTGTAATTACGTTCTTAAAGTTAGGATCATCGTTCGTCTTCAAACGGGCATAGCTCTCTTGATCCTGAAATGCATCTTTTACAGTAGCGATGTCGCGCAGGTAAACAGCTTTACCTTGTGGGTTCCTGATTACCATTGCGGCTACTTCATCGGCATTCTTAAAGTCTTCCTTAATGTCGATAGCGCGTTGTATGCCGTCGGTCTTAATATTACCTGCTGATGATATCACGTTTTCATTTCCAACAGCCTGGATAATATCGTTATAACTTACCTGTGCCGCAGTCATTTTATTCAGATCGACATTGATTTGAATATTTGGCTTCAATGCGCCTACTTCGTCCACTTTGGATATTTCCTTCATTGCCTCGATATCATCCTTCAGGTTATCGGCATACTCCTTTAACTTTTTAAGGTCGTAATTACCTGAAATATTGATATACAAGATCGGAATATCTGCGACGTTAATATCAGATATAACCGATTCTTTCAGCTGGTTATCATTTTGCGGAAGATCCTGCTTCGCTTTGTCGACTGCTTCTTTTACATCACGTTTAGCATCTTTAATATCCACGTTCGCTTGAAACTCAGCTGTGATGATGGAAACGTTTTGCTGGGTGTTTGAAGTCACCTTTTTCAACCCTTTAAGCGATTTTAATTGCTTTTCGATCTGTTTGGTTACCAGCGTTTCAATGTTTTGAGGAGACTGTCCTCCGTAAGCAGTGGTAATAAACACTTTTGACTGCGCAATATCCGGGAAGTTTTCCTTTGGCAACCTGTTATAGCTTAACAAGCCAAGCAGTGTGATCAAAAATACCATCACATACACTGCTGTCTTGTTATCTATCGCCCAGCTTGAGGGCTTAAATTCTTTTACTACATCTTTCATACCCTGTCGATTTTAGATGATTAATTAGCAGTTGATATTTTGATTTTATCTCCGTCTTCAACCTCGCTGGCTCCTTGTGTAATCAGTTTATCGCCATTAGTCAATCCGGATAATATTTCAGCTTGTGAACCAGAGATAGCTCCAACCTTTATCGTTTTTTTCTTTGCTTCGCCATTGTTAGCCACAAACACATAATCTCCTGATGTCGATCTCTGCACTGCATTCAATGGGATCACTATCGAATTATTTTTAGAGTAATCAGCAATCTTGATCACAGCAGTCATGTTAGGACGTAATGTTTTGCGCTGTGGCAATCTTATCTCGATACCGAAACTGCGTGATGCCTGGTCGATAACTTTAGCGGCAAAAGTTACTTTTGCCATCAACGAATCATTAGCATCCGGAATAACAACCTTCACATTATCACCCTGATTAACGTCAGCCACATAGGATTCAGGCACATCAGCTTTGATCTTTAAATTATCAGCGTTAACGATACGTATCCCAGTTGAACCTGGTGCTGCAATCTGGCCCAGCTTGAGGTCCATCTGATCTACAGAGCCCGTTATCGGTGAAACGATACGGTACAAATTAGCTTGTTGTTTTAAAGAAGCCACTTGTTTCTCTGATGATTCAAAGTTACTCTTTGCCTGTAAAAACTGTACTTCCGTACCTATTTTTTGATCCCAAAGATTCTTCTGACGCTGATAAACAGTTTGTGTCAAATTAGCCTGCGCCTGTGCCTGTGCGATATTTTGCAGTAACACGCTGTTATCCAACTGAGCCAAAACCTGGCCTTTGCTTACATGGTCGCCCACTTTAACATACAAAGCGGTAATTGAACCAGAAGCCTGCGGATAAGCCACAACGTTGTCCTGCGCATCAATGCGGCCTTGTAGCTGAACATAATTAGTAAAGTTACCTGCTTTTATGTCAACAACGTTCACTTCAGTTCGTTTTACCGAATCTGTTGAACCAAGTTCAGTCTGTAATTTGGTTATCTGTGCGCTTAGATCGGCTTCCTGCTTTTTAAGCTTATCCAGTTCAGCCTGTTTAGCAGCTTTTCCCTGCGGCTGACTGCAAGCTGCCAATAATAAAATTGCCGGTATGTATAATAGTTTTTTCATGTCTTTATATCTGTGTCTGTAGTGATTGTTTTATTGAATTTTTCCGTATGCTTTATCCAGGTCAACTTTGCTAACCAAGGCGTCATACAAGCTTTGTATATATTTATTATCCGCTGTTTCGAGGTCAGTTTGCGCCTGCGTTACCTCTATGCTTGAGCCAACACCTTGCTGATATTTGATCTTGGAAACACGCAATACTTCTTGTGCCAGTTTTTGGTTCTCTTTTTGATTTTCTAATGATTTCAAACCATTTATATAGTTAATTTGGGCGGCATTAGCCTGCAAATTGATTGCATTTTTAAGGTTCTCCAGATCATTCTGTGATTTTAGTACAGCTATTTTTGACTGTCTAACCTGATTTATTCTTTGTCCTCCACTAAAAATCGGTATATTCAAAGTTAACCCTACATAAGTTGACGGGTAGTCCGCCTTAAATAATTGGCCAAATGAGTTATTCTGATTCAAAATCGACGTATTCCCGTTTGCAGTGAACGTTGGCAAAAAGCGAGATTTTTTCAACTGCAAATCAAGTTGATTAAGCTTCAGGTTAGTTTCATATAAGTTATACTCAATACGGTTGTGGTAGAATGTAGTGTCTCCCTGATTTGAAAGATTAGTATCTAGTTTAATGTCATCCAATTTGTCAGTCAAAGAAAGCTCCTCATTCACAGGCATACCCATTTGGAATTTCAGTAACTGGTAATTTAGAACCAATAATCGTATTGTATTTTCCCGTGTAGTTACGAGATTATTATACTGTACCTGGATACGTTGAACATCTATTTGCTCAACAAAGCCTTGCTTATTTTGCGCAACTGTTTGATCAACCTGTTGTTTAAGTTGATTTAAATCAGCGTCGAGCAATCTAATCTGCTCATTGCTCACCAATACCTGGTAATAAGCTTTGGTAACATTTACTTTAGCGTCGATTTTGGATCGGATATAACTGCGGTCTGATAACTCTTTATAAGTTTTTGAAGCTTTTAATCCAACTAAATAACTGCCATCAAAAAGTATCTGACTTAATGTAACGCCTACGTTTGTGGTATATTTTTGCTGGAAGCTCACAGCCGAATAGCCACCGGCACCATTTGGAATGGAACTTATTGTTTGACCTGATCCGTCTTTTACTTTTTGATCTATCAATACCTGGTAGACCGCTGGTGTAATAAAATTAGGAAACAAAACGGTAGATGTTTTTAAATAGTCCTGAAAACTTGCAGAGCCATTTATTTGCGGCAATCCGATACCTGTCGTTTCCTTGATCTTATATTCAGCACTTTTAATATCCAGTGCAGCATTTTTTACGGTATCCTGGTGTTCATAAGCATAATTGATACAGTCCTGCAGCGAAAAGTTGTGAACTGTACCTGGTGGAGGCGCAGTCTGCTGGGCATAACTGCCTAAAGTTATGCCTGACAGAAGCAGCATAAGTAGAAATAGATGTTTCATAATATATAGTGAGTTGTGTTTATTCTTATTTGTTTGCATTACAAAACTTAAAAAGCTGTGTGACAGCTGTATGTCAATAACATTAAATTAATTTGCCTGTTCGTGCATGCTTCGGTATTCATCCAGCAGCTTATATCCCTCCAGCGTACAAATTCCATAGTTAAAATGCTCATGAAATTGCTGCTGTACCTTCCATATATTAAATTCCGAATGAGGGAAAATAGCGTTATCGAAACCCATCTCTACCTGCCCCATCCTCATTCTCGCAATTATTTTTACATCTATTTCGGGTCTTATATAACCTTGCTCTATCCCTTTTCTTAAAAGTTCTTCGAGCGTTTGAACTATCACCCCCGACTTAAAATTCTGGAACTGTTTCCATGCATCAGGATGATATTTCTGCAAATCATGTATCACGATAGGATTTATTCTTGAAAATATCTCTTCCGAGCATTTCATCATATTGATCATTCCTTCGATGACATTGGTCGACTTGTTCAAAATTTCCTCCATCTGTTTTTCATCTTCCAGGATCTTTTTTCTCACCAGCCCTATTACCAATTCATTTTTATCTTTAAAAAACTGGTAGATGGTCTTCTTTGACATTCCTAAATGCCTGGCGATATCGTCCATCGTAACACTTTTGATCCCAGCCTTTAAAAAAAGCTCCTCACCGCCTAATATTATTCTTTCAGTTTGACTCATTGACTTTATAGGTCAAAACTATGGAAACATTTTTTGATTTCAAAGTTTCCTGAATAAATGACTTTTCCCAGACAATTTTTTGGTTGCAATTTCAAAACTGCTGTTTGCAAACTGCCAACTAAAAACTGCCGACTGATTTCGTACCTTTGCGGAAAATTAGCACTACATGACGCTCACACCGCTTTCGGCAATCTCACCTATTGATGGCCGGTATCGTAATACCACAGCCGGGTTGGCCGGTTACTTTTCAGAATATGCGCTTATCAAATACAGGGTATTTGTTGAAATCGAATATTTTATTGCCCTGTGCGAATATCCTTTGCCACAACTACATGATTTTGATAAAAAAGTATCAGAAAAGTTACGCGGTATCTATCAGAATTTTTCAGAAGACGATGCCCAAAGCATAAAGGATATCGAGAAAATCACCAATCACGATGTAAAGGCCGTGGAATATTTTATCAAGAAAGAATTTGATAAACTTGGCCTTGAAAAATACAAAGAGTTCATTCATTTTGGGTTGACATCGCAGGATATTAACAATACTTCAATACCTTATAGTTTTAAGCTGGCTATTAATGAAGCTTATTTGCCTGCTATTTCAGAGCTCATCGAACTATTAAAAAATTACGCTGCAGAATGGGCTGAATTACCTATGCTGGCACATACACATGGTCAGCCGGCATCTCCAACCCGTTTAGGCAAAGAGATACAAGTATTCATTGAGCGTCTGGAAAACCAGCT
>JAFAKI010000052.1 GCA_019235595.1 Mucilaginibacter sp.
CATCGTTTTCAAGATCAGTGATTAGCATGATCGTATATTTTATAAAGTTAGCGTTTGCGTTTATTGACATACAATGTTATATAAGTTTTATCAAAAAACATACAGTGATTTTTGATAAAAATTTTCACATAATTATTATCCGGAACATCAATTTAACCTCTCCCTGCGTTAGGGATTGTAGCGTATACCGGCCTGTGGCTAATGCTCGTGCAGTATGAGCGAAAAGACCGCCCGGACGCCCATATATTTAGCCGGCAGTTTGCAGTAGCAGTTGGCAGTTCTCTTTTTGTCATTCTGAGCGATAGCGAAGAATCTATAACGGGAACTTCTTGTATTGCGGCAATTTGAAATGACACCAACCGCCCAGCGCCCAGCACCACACAAAATAACCCTCAAAATTCTTTGAAAAAACCAAAACTATACCTACATTTGCAGCCCCGTTTAGTGCGGGTAAAACATTAAAACAAAGCAAGATAATGCAACAGTACGAAACCGTAATCATTCTTACCCCGTTGTTATCTGAAGAAACTGCTAAAGAGGCTATTGCCAAATACAGCAAATTCTTAAAAGATAACGGAGCCGAAATTGTCCAGGAGGATAATTGGGGTTTGAAGAAACTAGCGTACCCTATTCAGAAGAAAAATTCAGGGTACTATCACTTAACTGAATACAAGGCTCCGGGTGAATTAATTAACAAATTGGAGATTGAGTTCAAACGTGATGAGCGCGTATTGCGTTTCCTGACTATTGCGTTGGACAAACACGCTATTGCTTACAACGAGAAAAAACGCAGTGGCGCTTTCAATCAAAAGAAAACCGTTAAAGCAGAGGAGGCAGCAAAATAATGGCTAACGAACAAATCCAATACGTTACCGCTCCCAAGGTGGACGATACACGTAAAAAATACTGCCGCTTCAAGAAAAACGGTATCAAATACATCGATTACAAAGACGCAAACTTCTTATTAAAGTTCGTAAACGATCAGGGTAAAGTATTACCTCGTCGCCTTACCGGTACTTCATTAAAGTTTCAGCGTAAAGTGGCTCAAGCCGTTAAACGCGCACGCCACATCGGTTTATTACCTTATGTAACAGATTCTTTAAAATAATCAGGAGGTTTAAACAATGGAAGTTATTTTAAAACAAGACGTAAAAAACCTCGGTGAGAAAGACGAAATCGTAAAGGTAAAACCAGGTTATGGCCGTAACTATCTTATCCCGCAAGGATTTGCTACTTTGGCTACTGAATCTGCCCGCAAGGTTTTAGCTGAAAACCTGAAACAGGCGCAATTCAAACAAGAAAAGATCCGTAAAGATGCTGACGCTATTGCAGCTAAACTGGAAGGTGTAAAACTGACCATCGGTGCAAAAGCAGGCGAAAGCGGTAAAATATTTGGTGCGATCAATACTATTCAAATTGCTGACGCTTTGAAAAAAGAAGGCTTTGAAGTTGACCGCCGCCGTATCACCTTTGATGCAGAACCTAAAATGATTGGCGAATACACAGCCAACCTGAACCTGCACAAAGAAGTGAAAGTTAAAGTTCCGTTTGAAGTAGTAGCGGAATAATTGATTTCGGAAGTCGGAATTTCGAATGCGGAATTTTGATTTAGAAATTTTGAAACATATGAAAGGTATTTGGTGTAAAAGCCAGATACCTTTTTTATTTGAATGTGTAATGAACCCTCTATGAACTCTGCGTTCTTTCTTTGTGAGCTTTGTGGTAAAAAATCTTTAAACCACAAAGGGCGCTGAGAGTTTTCACAGAGGGACACGGAGATTTTGATTAGTAAATGAAATAAATCCGAAATCAAAACGATATTTTCGAAACATGAAACGCGGCGGCATCCTGAAGCTTATCCTACGTATCCTTAAACTGGCACTGATACTCTTCTTTGCGATCAGTATATTATGGGTGTTGCTGTACCGTTTTGTGAACCCGCCGGTGACCTGGCTGATGGTTAGTCGCGGATTTGAGCGCAAGGCTGATGGGAAAGACTGGAAAATCGACAAAAAATGGATCGACTTTGATGATATCTCCGACCCGATGAAACGCGCTGCTGTTGCTGCTGAAGACCAGAAGTTCCTGGACCATTTCGGTTTCGACTTTAAAGCGATGGAGAAAGCAATCGACAAAAATTCACACAGTCATAAATTGATAGGCGGAAGCACTATTTCGCAACAAACTGCTAAAAATATTTTCTTGTGGCCAGGACGTTCCTATGTGCGTAAAGGTTTTGAAGCTTATTTTACCATATTGATAGAATTATTTTGGAGCAAAAAGCGCATCATGGAAGTATACCTGAACGAAATTGAAATGGGCGACGGCATTTATGGCGTCGAGGCCGCAGCACAAAACTACTACCATAAATCAGCAAGCGATCTGAACACTTACCAGGCGGCGGCAATTGCCTCTATTTTCCCTGATCCGCTGAAATGGTCGCCTACTAACCCAAGTGATTATGTTAGGCATCGGCAGTACCTGATTCGTAAGAATATGAGGAGGTTGGGGCCGTTGGATTTTTGATTTTAGTTGAAGATGTTGTAGTAGTTGTAATGGTTGAAGTGGTTGAGCCCTGTTATAGTAATACAACCATTATAACTACTACAACCGTTACAACCTTTTTAACCAATTCTTCACTTATACTTCCAATTCCGCGTCTTCCCCTCAGCAATCCATTCCAAAGCCTGCTGCATACGTTTTTCTCGTGTAGCTTCGGTTTTGGCATCAACAAACCATTCCAGGTATTCGCGTTTGCTTGAAGGGCTGAACTTTTCGTAGATGGCCATCGCAGCTAGATTATCTCGGAGCAGTTTATCGAAATCGGCTGGCATAGGTATTTCGGCTTTGGGTGCAGATGGTTTCTTTGGTTCTTTTACACCGCTTTCGTTCATAGCGATCATTTGATGAATGAACCCGATCAGGGCCTCATCTGAAGGCAAGTCTGCCATGGTATTGATACGTCCAAAGCTGCCGGCTGCGGCTTCCTCATCACTTCCCGAAAGTAAATGATCAGGGTCATTCAGTCTTGATGCTTTCCAAAAACCGAATGCACAATGTTGCTTAAAAGCGGCCATCATGCAAACAGGGCCTTTATAGTCAAAAAAGGGCATTCCCCATTTAACCGTTTCGGTGATTAATGGTGAGGCACGGTGAACCACATCACGAATATGAATTAAAATTGGCTTGGCAAAATCAGCCGACTTGGCGATGTAAGCGTCTATGCGTTCGTCAAATTGTCCCATGGGGTTGGAGATTAGAGATTAGTTAATTAGAGATTAGTTGCATCCGGTTGTTGATTCAATTATCCCCCTAACGTAATAACAATCCTAATCTACAACTAAATCGCCAAATAATTGATTATGCCAGCTATCTTTAAATGGCACTTCCCATTTGCTTTCCAGTTGTCCCAGATTTTGTACCAGGTTATTGTAGACGATGGTATTGGAGTTAATCTTGCCCAATCTTAGTAGCTCTTCAAACTCATGACGTGGGGCAGAAAGCACTTTTTCTCCGACACGATAAGCAAGATTAAAGCGATCTAAAAGATTGATGCCGAATTGTTGTTCCAATCGTTTGATAAAGTTGACCGATTTGTCGATAGAGCAGCCACTTGCGCCAGCCTGGCTTTCATCAACCACCAGGATTAAAAAGCGGTTGTACCTGATCTCAGCTTTCGCTTTCAATTGATGGTTGTGGGCGGTCCACTCGGAGGCAAAATTGTTCAAAATTTCATGTAACAGTTTTACCTCATCATCGTATAGTTCTCTATCCGATTGGTATATCCACACTCTTGACTGTTCAGAAAATCGCATTTACAAAAATATCGAATTTCTTAACTTTAGTAATACAAAATGTTGTCATGGTAAAATCAATTCTTACTAAAGCGAAATTTCTGGCACTGCCGGTTCTGATGGTGTTTTGCTGCGCTTTTACCTATAAATGGGGGGAAAAAGAGTGGCTCGACTGGAGTAATAAATGTCTTTTGCAAAGTTTCGATTCATCTACCGACGCTAAATTGAAGAAATGGGAAATTGAAGTAACGCCACAGCATTTTATCCATCTCAGAAAAACTTATCAACATGGCAAACAGGAATATTTTTCGTTCCATCTGACCAAATTGGACAGCATAAATTTTCTCGGAAATGGCCCAGTGGGGCAATTGCAGTTTAAGACCCTGAAGGATGATATCATCGTCCAAACCTACGATGACCCGAAAGGCAACATTGATTCTATGGCAACGGTTTTGGCCATACCTGTGAAGGATATGACACCTGAAAAATTAGATAGCCTGAATGATGCTTTGGATTTTCTAAAAGCAAAGGTGCAATGATTATTTAAAAAATATCGCTATAGTGATGTAACCAAGTAATATAAAGGTTGAGCTTATTATCCTGTGAATCTTGGAAAATCTCTTCGGCTTTGCAATAACAAAAATATTCAGAAGCAAATGCGTCGCTACAAATAGCCAATACAATTTATAGGGAGTTGAAACGCTATTACCTTTATAGTCGTGGACTAATATTACAGACGTTACGTAGTAAATTATTAAAGTAATTACACCAACTGCAATAATCAAAAAGTACAGTGAAACGAGATCAATCTTTTGGTCTTTCATAAGCCATTCGCTCTCGCGGTGATCTCAGCTATATCCAGCACTTCTATTTCCTTCTCCTTTTCTGAGAGCTTTACACCATCACGCAGCATGGTCATACAAAACGGACAAGCCGCAGCCACTACTGTAGCTTTACTTTCCAGCACATCGCTCATGCGCTCAATATTGATGTCTTTATTGCCCTTTTCAGGTTCTTTAAACATCTGTGCCCCTCCTGCCCCACAGCATAGGCCATTTGAGCGGCAGCGTTTCATTTCAACCAGGTCAGCATCCAGAACTTCCAAAGCTTTACGCGGAGCCTCATACACGTCATTCCCCCGGCCTAAATAGCACGGGTCGTGATAAGTGATGCGTTTGCCCTTAAAGCTTTCTCCACCTTCTGCTTTTAATTTGCCTTCATCAATTAATTGCTGTATCAGTTGGGTATGGTGGATCACCTCATAATTACCACCCAAGCCAGGGTATTCATTTTTAATGGTATTGAAGCAATGCGGGCAACCGGTAACGATCTTTTTGATATTATAACCATTCAGCACCTGTATATTCATCATAGCCTGCATCTGGAACAGGAATTCGTTTCCTGCTCGTTTAGCTGGATCGCCTGTACAGGCCTCTTCTGTACCCAATACCGCAAAACTAATCCCCACATGACTTAATATTTTGCAAATATCACGGGTAATACGTTGCGCACGCTCATCAAAGCTTCCGGCACACCCTACCCAAAACAATATTTCAGGCTCCTTACCCTGGGCCACCATTTCGGCCATGGTCAATACTTTTGCTTCTTCCATATTTGTCATTGGTCATCGGTCATTGGTCATTGGTCACTACTTTTACTAATGACTAATGACCAGTGACTAATGACTATAAATCTTTCCAATTAAACCTATCCGCCTGGCTGTATTTCCAGGGCGCACCATTATTCTCTACATTGCCGAACATATTGTTCAGGCTAGCTGGAGCCTGTGATTCTTCCATCACAATATACCTGCGCATTTCAGTAATGATCTCTAGTGGATTAATATTTACCGGGCAGGCCTCTGTGCACGCATTACAAGTAGTACAAGCCCAAAGCTCTTCTCGGCTGATATAGTTGTCCAGCAGTGATTTATCGTCTTTATAATCTTTCCCGTTTTTATCCAGGTTATTACCTACCTCAGTAATCCGGTCGCGGGTATCCATCATGATCTTGCGGGGCGATAACAACTTTCCGGTCTGATTCGACGGACAAACCGAAGTACACCTGCCGCATTCTGTACAGGTGTAAGCCTCCATCAGGTTTTTCCAGGTTAGGTCAGTTACATCTTTCGCTCCGAACCGAGATATCTCTCCGGTATTTTCAGGAACGAACGATGGATCAAGCATGGCTTTTACCTCGTTGGTCACCGACTGCATATTAGTGAACTTCCCTTTCGGATTCAGGTTAGAATAATACGTATTTGGGAAAGCCAGCAGGATATGAAAATGCTTGGAATAAGGCAAATAATTCAAAAATGCCAATATGCCGATGATATGGAACCACCAGCAGCAGCGCTCAATCATTTCAAGCGCACTGGCACTATCAGGCAATAGTGGCCCAATCAATTGACTCACCGGAAAACTCCCTGCTTTAATATAATGACCGAAATTTAATAACTGTAATTTGTGATCCGCAGCATTCATGGTCAGGAAGGCCGTCATCAGCAGTATTTCAATGATCAGGATATAATTGGCATCGGATCTGGGCCATGAAGTCATTTCAACACCACTGAAGCGTTTCAAATGGCCAATATTTCTTCGTATAAGAAAAGTAAAACAGGCTACCAATACCAATACCGCCAAAAACTCGAACCCACCTATCAGCAAATTATATAAACCGCCCAGGGGCGCAGAAAATATACGATGCGAACCAAATACTCCGTCGATCAGTATTTCCAGCACCTCGATGTTGATGATGATAAAACCTACATAGATAAAAAAATGCATCACCGCAGCAAGCGGGCGTTTAGTCATTTTGGTTTGACCGAGAGCAATTTTCGCCATCGTTTTCCACCTTTCAGCTGGATTATCCGAGCGGTCGGTATCGCGGCCGAGCAGTATGTTTCGCCTGATCTTACCCACATTTTTGCTAAAAAGATAAATTGCCGCCGCCAGTATGATGATAAATATGACCTGTCCAATCATTATGCTTGCATAGTAAATTTTCCCAAAGTTAATTTTTAAGTTGAAATGTCCAAGAGGGAGAGTTGATTGTGTTGAATAGTTGGATTAAGTTGATTGGTTAAAAATCACAAATGTTGACTTTTTTCAAAAAAAGTTTTCATAAACAAAAAAACACACTACATTTGCAGCCCCTACCAAGGGAGTCCTTCGGACAACGGGATGGTATCATAGCTCAGTTGGTAGAGCAAAGGACTGAAAATCCTTGTGTCGCTGGTTCGATTCCAGCTGATACCACAGATTAAAAAGCAAAAAGCCTTTAGCATTACGCTAAAGGCTTTTTGCTTTTTAATAGTCCGAAGTCCGGAAGATCACTTTAAACCTTCCAACATCCCGATAGCTATCGGGACAACTTTTCAACCCCACTGCCATTCACGTTCACACGATGAACACCCGTTACCATTGATTATCAATAATTTAATTTTTTATCAATGGAGACAAATTCGCGTCTCCCACTTTTACCCTGCGAAGGATGATTATTTCACAAGTGCTATTGGCGGTTTCCCTTTTTCGAGTATATAAGTAGCCAGCTCGGCGCCGCTGGTACCACCGACATTTCTTACGGTGTGAACAGTTCCGGCTGGTATAAATAATACATCCCCTTGTTTAAGAGTTACCGGTGCCTGATCGCCTACTTTGTATTCCAGTATGCCGTCAAGCACATAAATGATCTCTTCGCCTGGATGTGTGTGTCTGGGATATTCTATCCCAGGGTAAATCTCTACGCGCACTTGCACGGCTTCGCGGCCGGGTATGCTTAGATCATGGCGCTGAAGTTCGGTCCTTCCGCTTGTTACCGACTGCGCCGAAGCGGTATTACTAATTGCCGCAAGTCCAATAATGACTAAAATTACGGTCAGGATATTCTTTGCTATTTTCATTTTCTTAAAATTTATTGAATATTTTGATGATTTTTTTAATTAGCGAACTGACTTAAACGCAGCTCTTAACTCTTCTGTAAAAAGCTGTGGCTGTTCCCATGACGCAAAATGGCCACCTTTATCCACTTCGTGGAAGTAGGTCAGGTTACGATAGGCGCGGCGTGCCCATGATTCCGGCGCACGGTAAACATCTTCAGGAAAAACGGTGATAGCCACAGGAAGAGATATCTCGCTGGTTTTCTGTGCGGCCGAGCTCAGCGGACTGCTTCCCTTATTCTCCCAGTAAAACCGCGCTGCCGATGTGGCGGTATTGGTGAGCCAATATAGGGTAATATCGTCCAGCACTTCATCTTTCGCAGGGTTCTTGTCAGCATCGGCGGTATAGGTCCACTTTGAGAAACCCGGGTGTAACAATATCCATCCTGCCAGGCCCGCCGGCGAATCATTCAGGCCGTACCCTATCGCTTGTGGCCTTGCCGACATCAACGTGAGGTAACTTGAGTTTCCTTTTTTCAGATAGCCGCTAAGTGCGTCAAATACGGCGTGTTCCTGCTCAGTCAGACCTGCCGGAGCGGCACCGCCGGTATAAATTGCAGCTGTCACATCAGGAGGTATTACGGCCGGTAAATTGAGGTGGATAGCTAGTAATCCTTCGGGCATCTGGCGGGCGATTGCCTGGGTTACACGTGCGCCAAAGTCACCACCCTGGGCAACATAGCGCGTATAGCCGAGCCGCTTCATCAACACGGCCCAAACGCGGCCCACATGTTCTGGATCCCATCCTGTAGCAGTTGGCCTGCCCGAAAAACCATAGCCCGGAATCGACGGTATAACAACGTCAAAAGCATCTTCAGCTTTGCCTCCATAGGTTGT
>JAFAKI010000237.1 GCA_019235595.1 Mucilaginibacter sp.
CCGGGTATTTGCAGGCAGATCACGTTATCATCAAAAAACGCTGAAATTTCATCTTTATTTATTTTTTGGATGACATACACCAATTCCCTTTTACCAAAATTGGTTTTGTCCTCCAGATATCCTTCATGCGATAATCTGTACACATCACTTTTAGTAAGACGATAGCGTAACGAATTGCCTTTAATACGAATCTTCATATTTTGATAATAAAATGCGCTTTGGTTGGGTATAAATGTTAAATCGCCGATCGCGCAAGAAACCAACCAATGTTATATTAAACTCTTCTGCCAGTTGCACCGCCAGGCTCGATGGCGCTCCTAACGCCGCGATAATGGAAATACCTGCCATTGCCGCCTTCTGCACCAATTCAAAACTTATCCGGCCGCTTAATAGTAAGATATGTTTATCTAAAGGCAGCATATTTCTATTAAAGGCAGCTCCGATCAACTTATCTAATGCATTGTGCCTGCCAACATCTTCTCTTAGTAGTAGTAATTCGCCATCAGTAGTAAACAAGGCTGACGCGTGTAAACCACCTGTATCAGCAAAGACTTTCTGATGATCTTGCAGGATGGTAGGCAGATGATACAGTAGATCCGCACAAACCTGATTTTCTGTTGTATTATTGCAATAAGTGCTAACCGTCCTGATCGAGTTAATTGATGCCTTCCCACAAACGCCGCAGCTTGATGTTGTATAAAAATTACGTTCGGTGTTTTGAAGGGCCGGTTCGATATCGTCAACTAAACTTACCTGTATAACATTTTCTTTGTCCTCCGCACAGGCGATAAAGCAATGTTCAACCGATTGAAGATCTTTTTGTTGTCTTAAGATCCCTTCAGTGAATAGGAAGCCTAAGGCCAGCTCAGCATCATCGCCTGGTGTACGCATAGTAACTGAAACATTCTGGATTTGGCGATTATTGGCCGGTCCGTATTCCAGGCGAATTTCTAATGGTTCCTCTATAGCAAGCGTGTCGTTAGTGGTAACTTCTTCGTTATAAGCTATTTTGATAACGGGTATCCGGATGCTTGAATCGTTGGGCATAACAGGTAAATGTTAAGCTAATTTAATCTTTTACAGCATAACAGCATAGGTAAATAATGGTTTAAATAAAAACGGCCCCTCCTTTTACAGAGAAGCCGTTTTATTATAGTATCTATTGAAATTAGATAATCTTGCTATCAACCAATACCTGGTTCATGTTACGAACAGCGTCAGCACTCTTGTTGAATTCAGCTTGTTCAGCATCGCTTAATTTAAAGTTAACGATCTGCTCCCAGCCGCTTTTACCCAATACTACAGGTACAACCAGCGATATATCTTTCTGGCCGTATTCGCCATCAAGGGCCACACCGCAGCTGATCAGTTTTTTCTCGTCGCGAACAATGCTCTCAACCATAGCAGCAGTACCTGCACCTGGTGCATACCATGCAGATGTGCCGATTAGTTTAGTTAAAGTTGCACCGCCCACCATCGTAGCGGCAACCACTTTATCCTGTTGCTCCCGGCTCAGGAATTCTGTTACCGGGATGCTGTTCCACGTAGCATGTTTGATTAACGGAATCATGGTAGTATCACCGTGTCCACCGATAACAACTGCATTCAAATCAGCAGGCGAGCAGTTTAATTCCTGGCTCAGATAGTATTTAAATCTTGATGAGTCCAATGCACCACCCATACCTAATATTTTATTCTTAGGTAAGCCTGATGTCTTCAGGGTAAGGTAGTTCATCGTATCCATTGGGTTAGATACTACTATTATAATGGTATTCGGGGAATATTTTAAAATGCTTTCGGTTACGCTTTTTACGATACCTGCATTGGTACCGATCAATTCTTCGCGGGTCATACCTGGTTTACGCGGCAAGCCAGAAGTGATAACCACAACCTCTGAACCGGCAGTAGCTGCATAATCATTGGTAACACCTTTTATCTTGGTATCGAAACCAAGAAGTGCTGAGGTTTGCATCATATCGATTGCTTTACCTTCTGCAAAGCCTTCGCGGATGTCTAATAAAATTAATTCTTCGGCCAGCTCTTTTCTTGCGATGTTATCTGCGCAAGTGGCGCCTACAGCCCCGGCACCAACAACTGTAATTTTCATAATGTATTAATTTATAGAAGAGACATTTAGTTAATGACCGATAGATTTCCAGTCAAAATTTTTCAGGGCAATTTTAAGAAAATTTTATAACAGCACCTTTAATTAATTAAAAATATAACAGCCGATTGATAATGTTCTAAAATTTATCATTTTCGTTATTTTAGTAAGTA
>JAFAKI010000320.1 GCA_019235595.1 Mucilaginibacter sp.
TGAAGGCTGGTTTTGTCAGGAAATGGACTTCTGCATCTTGTAGTTGCGTTTTAAGGCATCGCACCACAGGTGTTGTGTAAATAATATCACCCATCGAGCTGAAGCGGACAACTAGTATCTTCATGTTATTTTGTGATCTGTTCCCTGATCTTTTTGATGATAGAAGTAGAAGAGTAGCCCTCCACAAAATCAATTGTCTTCACTTCACCGCCATTGGCTATCACTTCTTTGGCACCTATAATGTTTTCTATAGAGTAATCGGCACCTTTTACCAAAATATCGGGCATTAAGGTGGTGATCACATTGATCGGTGTATCTTCTTCAAAAACAACTATCGCATCTACAAAAAATAGAGCAGCCAGCAAAGCTGCACGACTGTTCTGATCATTAACAGGCCGGTCTTTTCCTTTGATCCTTTTTACCGAACTATCTGAATTTAAACCAATAACCAGTTTATCACCCAATTCGGCTGCTTTGGCCATGTAAGTGATATGACCGATATGCAAGAGATCAAAAACCCCGTTAGTAAAAACAACCTTTTTGCCTTCGCTTTGCCATTGTGCAATAGAAGCTTTAAGTGATTGAAGGTCACTTATTTTGCTAAGTAGTGTTTTTTCAAGGTTGTTTCTCATCGGTCAGAATTCGTTATCGACAGCCTTGCATAGAATATGTCCAATCAGAATATGCATTTCCTGTATGCGGGCAGTAATATCAGATGGTACTATGATATTCAGGTCGCACATACCATTCATTTTGCCGCCGTTTCTACCAGATAGGCCCAGTGTTTTGCACTGAAACTTTTGCGCTGATTCAAAGGCTTTTAGTATCCCCTCGCTGTTACCACTGGTGGATATACCGATGAATAAATCACCGGGTTGGGCCAATGCTTCTAACTGGCGCGAGAAAACAAATTGATAGCCATAATCATTGGCTATGGAGGTTAATGCAGAGGTGTCTGTAGTGAGCGCGATGCCAGGCAAAGCTCTGCGTTCTTTCACAAATCTTCCGCTTAATTCGGCTGCAATGTGCTGAGCATCAGCGGCACTACCGCCATTGCCTGCTATTAAAACCTTTTTGCCGTCTTTCAGGGTACTCACGATCATATCGCACGCCTTCTCAATATCCTTACTAAGCAAATCAATCACTTTTTGGATCAATTGTTGATGATCGTTCAGTTCCTCAATAACCAGTTTATTCATTTCTTATTTCGTTGGTCAGTTGGTATGACCGTTAATTATGTCTTCTAAAATTTCGTCAATAGTGGTAGTTGCGCTGCCCACACGTCGTATCACAATGGCAGCGGCGTGGTTGGCCAGTTCGCAAGCGTCCTCGATACTTAACCCGGAGGCTATAAAATAAGCGATAGTAGCTAAAACAGTATCACCGGCGCCTGTTACGTCAAATACTGCAGTCGCCTTAACCGGTAATAGCTTGTAAGTAAGCTCATCCAGTATCACCATACCCTCTTCAGAAAGGGTAACAATCAGGTAATCAACTCCTGTTTGCCTAAAAATAACTTTGGATGCCTTTTGCAGATCGTCGATATTTCTGATCCGTTCGGTTTTGGCAGCTTCAGCCAGCTCTTTACGATTAGGCTTGATGATGAAAGCACCCTTATATTTTTCATAATTCAATCCCTTCGGATCGATTACCACTTTCTTTTCCTTGCTTTTGGCTAGTTTGATTAGCCGCTGGGTCAAGTCTTCTGAGAATAACCCTTTGCCGTAATCAGAAAATAGCACAATATCGGCTTCATTGATATAGTGATCCAGTTGATTTACCAGTTCATCCTCCAGTTCACTCATAGCCGGATCGGTAACCTCGCGGTCAACCCGCACCAGTTGATGGCTACCTGCTACAACACGGGTCTTTACCGTGGTAGGGCGATTGACATCTTTCAAAATCGCGTCGGTAGCAATCCCTTCATTTTCCAATATTTCAATTAACCGTAGCCCATAGGCATCTTCTCCGATCAGTCCCCCAAGCGTCACTTTTGCACCTAAGGCAACCAGGTTTTGAGCCACATTTGCGGCGCCACCCAGTGTGGTTGATTCATTTTTAACGTTGACTATCGGGACCGGAGCCTCGGGAGAAAGTCTTGTGGCATCACCCCAGATATAGTGATCGATCATCAGGTCGCCGATGACGAGGATAGCAGGCGGATTTTGCTTTTGTTGTATTTGACGTACCTTATCTACTAGCATCTTTAAATTTCGAATTTCGAATGTTCGATTTTTAACGGTTGTTTATTTTATCGGTGTTAAAGAGGGCTTCGCCGTTTCGGTTTTATTTTTTTTTGCGGCGAACTCCTTTTTGATTTCTTCGAGAGAGAACGTATTTAAACACATTTCCTTATATAAACCGCCTTTTCGTGCAGCTAATACGCCATAATGCATATCCGAAAAACCTTCCACTCGGTGCGCATCCGGGTTGATTGATAGTTTAACACCCTTATCTAATGCATATTGGTGCCAGCGCCAATCGAGGTCGAGCCGCAACGGATTGGCATTTATTTCAATAATTACATTGTTTTCGGCGCAGGCATCGATCACTTTTTGATAATCAAATTCATATCCTTTACGGCTGAGCAACAACCGACCGGTAGGGTGCCCAAGAATAGTGGTATATGGATTTTCAACAGCTTTAATTAATCGTGCAGTTGCTTTTTCCTTATCCATTTTCAGGTTGGAGTGCACCGAGGCGACTATAAAATCGAAACGTTGCAATATTTCATCCGGGTAATCCAGCGAACCGTCGTTCAAAATATCCGACTCAATCCCTTTAAAAATATGAAATCCAGTGATCTTTTTATTCAGATGGTCGATCTCTTCGTGCTGTTGCAAAACCCGTTCAATGCTTAAACCCTTGGCGTAAACGGCGCTTTTACTGTGGTCACAAATACCTAAATATTCCAGTTTCAATTGATCCCGGCAATATAAAGCCATGTCTTCCAGCGTATTTACCCCGTCGCTCCAGGTGCTGTGGTTGTGCAGTGTGCCTTTTAAATCCTGGTAAGTAATCAACTGGAGCAAAGTGTTGTTTGCCGCTTTTTCAATAAAAGTATCGCCTTCACGTAGTTCAGGCTGTAGATAAGCTAAACCGGCTTTTTTGTAGATTGCTTCTTCGCTTTCAGCTTGTCTAACGTCACCAGATACGCGGGCCAATACTGCCTGAACATGATCGTCAGCTCCTGTTTGCATAAACAATTCGTAATGAAAAGAAGTCGTGCTTACAACTGAGATGCTCACTAATAAGCCATTCGCAGTTTCGCCGCTGATGGTATGATCATTGACGGTAAGGTTTTGCAGAATATTAGATTGGGTCAGCGTTTCAACGTTTGATCTTACATCGGCTGAGCCAACCAGGAAACTTAATTCATTAATGATCTCGCAGCAACGCCGGAATTCACCCGTATACCTTATAATGGTATCCGGAAGTATATCTGTTAGTTTTTGAAATAACTCACCTGCAACTGCATCCACCTGGGCATACAGGAATTTGCCATTGCTCGCCATCCTGAACTCGATGACTTTAACAATATCTTCCTGTGTTTTTAATCCAAATCCTTTGGCTTCGATCAGGCGGTTTTCGTTACAGGCATAGTATAATTCGCCAACAGTTTCGATACCCAATTCATGCCAGATAATACCGATCTTCTTGGGACCAATACCTTTGATGCCCAGCATTTCTACAATGCCTTCGGGCGTAGCCGAAAGCAGGTCGGTCAAGTCAGTTATGGCGCCTGTCTCAAGTAGCTCAACTATTTTGGTGGCTGTACTTTTCCCGATGCCGTCGATCTTCTCCATCTCGGCGAGGCTTTTACCGGCAATACGATAGGGGAGTTTATCCACCTTAAACGCAGCATTGGCCAGCGACTTCACCTTGAACGGGTTCTCGTCATGCAATTCCATCAGTTGCGACAGCAGGCGGAGCGTACGGGCAATGGGTTTGTTTTCCATAAACGGATTCGGGGTGTAAAAATACAAAACTGTCGCCGATAACTTAATTTTAAATAATCAACCCTGTATCAGTTTTTCAGGATGAAATAATTCTTCAATTAATAAATAAACAAGAGTACATGGATTGTGATTGGCATGTCTGCCGTCGTTATACTGTTCTTTAAGACTTTTGGCCCAAACTATAGCCTGCGTCTGGTTCCCATGTTTCTTTAAAATGGAATAGGTGTTTGTATCGTTCTTTTTATAGACATAATCTCTTTTAGAAATCTTTTTAATTTCTCTTTCTAAGAAAGATTGATAATCCTGTCTTGGCATTCCGTTATTAACAAATTGAAAATGAAGTAAAAACCAAAGTTCAAAGGCTTCGTTAGACCATGCGCAATTAATTTGATTAGCTTCTGCACGGATTATCGCATTGTTGAATTGATCTTCAGTAAAGCTATCCCGATCAAATACAGCCCATGTTCTGTCAAAGTTTTGGATAGATTTTTTTCTATAATTGATGCTAAAATCAATCAAACTTTCGGTGTTTTTACCAGTTCCTTTAACTGTCATATCTGTAACAACTAATGAACCAATTGGTAAATCTCTTTTTAGCGCTTCAAAGTAATTGGGCTCGGTTTTTTCACCCTCGCAAATTATTAAGAAATAGACTCTTTTTTCTCTAACTTCAACAACCCGAGATCGCTCTATTCGAGCAAATCTTTTTTTTATTGAATTGTCAATCTTTGCTACTCTGGCCATTTCTTAACAGATTAGAAAAATCTCCAATAAAAGGTATGGCCCCATAACGGCCATTAATATAATCCTTCTCAAACGATCTATCATTCCTTGTTTTTAATCCATTGGGATCTTTATATTCAACTAATGAATACAA
The DNA here is from genome assembly GCA_019235595.1 of Mucilaginibacter sp. Taxonomy (GTDB): domain Bacteria; phylum Bacteroidota; class Bacteroidia; order Sphingobacteriales; family Sphingobacteriaceae; genus Mucilaginibacter. The sequence goes on from JAFAKI010000320.1 coordinate 4,837, forward strand.
ATCTGTTTCCTCAAATTTATTTTTTTCAGTAAAATATATTTGGTCACGTCGAAAACAACCACAACTTAAAAGATTAGTATCATGCGTGGCAAAAATTAGTTGCGCATTCAGAGGATTATGAACAGGAGAATGAAACAGTTTAACAATAGATAATGTCAATAATGGGTGTAATTTAGCATCAAGCTCATCTATAATAGTAGTATGGCCTAAAAAAAGCGCAGCTAAAAAAATAGCAGCGATATCAAAAATCTTATTTGTTCCTGAAGATTCTTGTGTTTCTAAATCAAACCAATGATCGCCAATAATATTCCCAACATTATCATATTTATTATGATGGGTAAGTACTACTTCTTGATTTTTGGGGTCTATTTTTAGTTTGTCAAATCCTAGATTTAATTGATTGATAAAATCATTAATGTCCGAATTAAAAAGAGAATATTTATTCAGCCTTTTCACAGTAGGAGACCTAATAATTTCATGAGCTAATCCCGAAAAAACAAATATCCCACTATTAAACCAATTCATTATTTTTTTTGAAATT
>JAFAKI010000118.1 GCA_019235595.1 Mucilaginibacter sp.
TAATGCTCCTTTCCTGTCACCAAGTTTTATTCTGCCTTTAATTCTTCTCAAATAATTTTCTGCGTTTGATGCACCGAACTCTATCATTTTGTTATAGTCGGCCATTGCCGCGTTATAATCCTTAAGCGTATATTTCAGATCGCCACGCACTGCATAAGCATAATCATTCTTTGGGGCGACTTCAACGGCTGTATTCAAATCGGTCATTGCACTAGTGGTATCATGCTGTGTAGCTTTTGCCCTGGCACGCGTGATATAGGCGTAACTGTTTTTAGTATCTAACGCTACCGCCTTGTTTGCATCATCGATAGCGCCCGTATATTCCTTTAACCCTAACCTGGCATCCGCCCGGCTCTGAAAGGCATCAGAGTTTTTCGGGTCGAGCTCTATCGCCTTGTCAAATTCGGCGATGGCCTCCTTCCTCCTATTCATGTGGCTTTTTACCAGACCATCATAAATATATAACTCGGCATTATCCGGGTCTTTCTTTATTTGGGTGCCGAAGTAATTCAGCGCTACCTGCTCATCGTCGTCATTCGCCAATGCATGAGCCAGGTATTTGTACACATTTGGCATTTTAGAATCGAGTTCGATGGTTTTCTTATAATCAGCAATGGCAGCTTTATAATTACCCAGGTTACCCTCGGCATTTCCACGATAAAAAACAGCATGTGCATTTTTAGGGTTCAGACCAAGGGCTGTGGTATAGTCCTCTATTGCACCTTTAAAATCACCAATATTGCCTTTGGAGTTTGCACGGTAATAGATCAGGTCAGAATTTTTCAGGTCGAGTTTAACGGCCTTGTCATAATCAACGATTGCCTCTTTATCCTGGTGCAAATTGGCTTTGGCTACGCCGCGATACTCATATAATTGTGGATCATTAGGGGTGATCTCCAGTGCTTTGGTAAAATCCTCTATCGCACCTGTATAGTCGCCTAAATTGGATTTTGCATTTGCGCGATAATGGTACATATCGGCATTGCGCGGGTTCATCGAGATGGCCTTGTCAAAATCTTCAATAGCGCCCTTGTATTCTTTTATCGCATTTTTTGAGTTAGCGCGATAGAACCACGCATTGGCATTATTAGGGTCAAGCTCGATAGTTTTGGTATAGTCCGCAATAGCCGCGTTATTATCATCAATATTCCCCTCGGCATTGGCGCGGTAGAAGTAAGCCTTTGATGCTTTATCATTCAGCTGAACAGCTTTGGTAAACTCGGCAATGGCACCTTTGTAATTTTTACGGTTGGCTTTCTCGTTACCTGCCTGTATATGCTTATCGGCTGTTTGCGCCAAACAGTAAAATGGCAAAAGGAATAATATGATCAATAACCTGGTCATTTTTTATCGTTTACTATGTTTTAAAACGGCCTTAATATCAACGAAACTGTTCCGCTTGCCCCGTCGCCGGTATTGCGCCCGTTTATAAATTTCCCCCCCGTTAAAAATATAGAGAATTCCCGGCTAAATGAATGCCCGTAACTTAAAGAAACCTGGTTGAATGAAAAATCTTTGTTCGCATACTGTATGTACGAAAACTTCTTGTTGATACTGGTTGAATAAAACCCGCCCAGCGACACCGAAATCTGGTTTTGGAATTTTTTATCCAAATTCAAACCAAATGTGCCGCTGTATCTATCCTGAAAAGGGCCAGTACTACCGATATATTGCCTGAAACCGTTCTCGACCGAGAAGTAACCGTATGTTCCCAGCATTTTCATGCTTCCGGAAAATATCAGTTTCAATTCCCCACCGGTTAGTCCATAACCCAAACTTGGATTATTGATATATAAAGGCGTAATAACCGTACCCTGAACCATAAAGTAAAAACGGTAGTCGATATTGAATGCATACCAGCGGATACCAGTCTCCAGGTCGGCTAAACCAGATGCAGAAGCTTTATAATTGGCCTGCTCAAAAGTGTTGGTTACATATGGCAGTTGAGCCACTAATGTAAAGCGCCTGCTCAAACCATATTCGGCGTACAACTGGTAAGTAATGGATGAGAAATGTCCATTATTGGGGAAAGAGCTTAAATGCCCAACTGAATCCCAAGCCTTATTTGCATAAAAGTAGCTTACTGAAGGCGATATAAGCAAACTATGCGGCCTTACCGGGAAGCCACCAGCATAACTGTTACTGCGCAATGCCCCCATTAGCACAAATGCGATCAGGAGCGGCCTTAATTTTATCTGTGTAAATTTCTTTGTCATATCTTAAAATAGTGCAAAAGCGTCGCGCATCCATCTGCCTTCCAGTTCTTTGTATTTCGGACTGATCTCATGTGACAGATCCTTAAAGATCATGATGCGTTTTCTGCCGGGAATAAGGTTATAAGTTGCAAACTCATTATTTGGCGGTGCAAATGGGTCGAGCAAACCGATACCCATTATAAAGGGGCATTTCACGTTCACAGCAAAGTTTCTGCCGTCGTAGTAATCAAGGTTGTGAAGTATTTTTTCCAGTGTTAGTCCGGGCTGGGTTGCCGCGTATTTTTTAAAGCTGCTGATTGGCCAATCCACTTCGCCTACCAGTCCGCGAATATCACACAAGATCGGGTTTTGGGCTGATGACAAGTTTACACGGTTATCAATACCGGCGAGAACTATCGCCAAATAGCCACCCATACTACCGCCTGTTGCCAGGATGTTATCATGCCGTAAATTAGGCTGACTGTAGATAAAATCGACACAACGCACGCAATCCATGATCACGCCGCGCATCACATATTTCTCTTTACTTTCAACCCTGTAAGTCAAAAACTCATCACGGCGGGTATCAATCTCGCCGCGACTGGTGCCCTGCCCACGCGTGTTTATCGTAATAATAACCAGATCCTCATCTAAGCCAACAATAGGCGACAGATCAACCTGGTAACCTGGTAAACCCAATAGCACCGAAAATTTCCGGTTCTTATTTTTTGTCTTCGGCACCGTCATATAACCTTTAATAAGGTAATTATCCAGCGAACGCATTTGAATCTCGTACACCTCGCGGTTTTCGGTATTCATTTTTGGTAGCGGGGTAACTTTAAAATCAGGCGCTACTTTAGCCAATTCATTTTTCGTTTTTTGCCAGAATTCATCAAAGTCAGCCGGCCGTGAATAGGCAGATTGTATTTCTTTTGGCCTGATGCCGAAAGCACGTCGCGTGGTATCGTCATAATCACTTACGTTGATCATGAAATTGATCTTGTAAAACCCGGCTTGCAGGTTAGGAATACTGAAATCATAATTCTCAGCACTGTTTTTCCCGATTTTAACATTGATTTTTTTTGAAGCTACTTTCTCGCCTTTTTCGGTAGTAACAAGGTACGAAACCGAACCCGACTGCGCATTGTTCAGCGTATTTTTTACCGAAAAGGTAAAGGAGGCTGTTCCGTTGAAAAGACCGTCGCTGTCGTGAATTTTGACTTCGGTACTCACCTCGCCTTCAGCCAAGGTTTTTGCATTACCAGCAACTGCTTTTTTACAGACCAGCACTGAAAGGAACCCGCAAATGATAAGTAAAAATTTACCTTTTTTCACTGTCAATATTTTTATTCTTAAGAAAGTATTTAAAATTACGGTATCTGTTATTATGTCGTCGGTTTATTTATGAGAAAGTTTGATCTCCGGATGTAATGGTTCAAAGGTTCTTCAATAAACTTAAATAATAGTATTGAAATGCAATTTAATACGATAAAAGCATATAACAAGTTCAAACTATCGCTCTCAAACGGCGAATGCCAGTCTAACGTCCATTTATCATACAATAAAAATGCCTGGTCGTTAAGCCAGTTGAATGTATGGTGTATCATATTATACATATAACCCAGGTGCACCAGGTAAAATATATAAGAGCTTTTACCTAATAATTCCACAAAAGGATTTGCCAAAACTTTTCTCAGATTGCTACCTTCGGTGATCAACCCATAAAAAAACATCGCTATAAATATTGGCAGCACATAATTATTGGTGACGATACCAAGCGGGTTATGCAAGCCCGCCGACCAGCCCATCGGGATAGTAAAGCGGGACATGGCGGCCACGCAAACAAATATCCCCGCAAAACCGATGTAGGTAAACCTGATACCATTGGTTCGCTCCACACCGTGCTGGCGAACATATAGTGCTAATTTGATCCCCACAAAAAACTCAAAGCAACGCCCAAAGTAGGTGTACAGCATCATAAAAGTAAAATTGCCGAAAAAACCATACCAATCCACATTCCGGAATATGAGCACCATTAAAAACCCGAACGCTGTGATAGAGCATATTTGCAGGTAGAACTTGTTATACTTTTTGATGATGAAAAATACGATTGGCGCTGAAAAGTAAAAGCATTCCTCCACCGTAAGCGACCAGCCGGGACCAATTCCGGTAAAATTCAGTTCGTGAAAAAAACCGCGCACAAAGGTGATATGCATAAAGAATAGTCCGATGGCACTTGGAAATTTGCCTACAATTACTGGCTCGCGGGTAAAAAAGTAATAGATGAATGCACCGCCTGTCAGCAGAAAATACATGGGATAGATACGCGCTACACGGTTTTTGAGGTATTGTTTGAACCAGTCGCCGGTAAGATGAAAGTTATCAAAATATCGGAATGCGATCAGAAAACCCGAGAGCACAAAGAAGATGGTTACCCCTATATGAAACTCGTTAAAAAAGCGCTGGATAGCGTGTGGCATACCACCATCAAATATGTAGGCGTAATGCGAAATAAAAACAAGGTAGGCAGCTAGCGCACGTACGCCAGTTAAGGCCGGAATATAATTTTTCAGGTCGATGCGTGGCAAAACTTTTTTATTGTTTTTTAACGGGGCTGTAAACCCCGAAGTTTTGATAAGTTGCTAAAATAAAGCAATATTATTAAATTATATCAAGGCCGAACCTTGTATAATTCCGCGGTCGAAAATTGTTTTATCAATATAGTGTTGAATCTCAGACTTCTTCAATCCCCAGTTAGGTGCAATAAGTAATTCCATGTCCGACAGTCCAAACAATCGTTGAATAACTACATCCGAGCGAACGAGTGGTAAGAGTTCGCATAAGAAGTCGGTGTATTCCGGCAAACTAAATAATTTGAAGGGTTGCCGTTTATATTTTACGCCCATTACAGAGCCTTCTACGATATGCAGGTGGTGGAACTTTACAAATTTGATTTGCGGGTGGTGGTTGATCTCATCGGCATATTTCAGCATCATTTCCTTGGTTTCCCAGGGAAAGCCAAATATGGTATGGACGCAAATATCCAGCGGACTGTTCTCGACCAGTTTTAATGCATTCAATAAATCCTCGTGTGAGCAACCGCGATTGATTTGGGAAAGCGTATCATTATAGATCGACTCCATACCCATTTCCAAATCCACATCAAAGCGGTCGGTATAGCTTTCGAGCAAGGCTATTTTTTCTGCGTCGATACAATCGGGGCGCGTGCCGACAGACAGGCCTACAATATCCTCGGTATGATAGCTCAACGCCTCATCATATAGCATTTTCAGATAATGCGCTGGGGCGTAGGTATTGGTGTTGGGCTGAAAGTAGATAATGAACTTATCCGCTTTATTGCCTTTGCGGGCGCGCTCAACACCCTGTATCACCTGTTCGCGAACAGAAGGATTATTGCGTGAAACCGATGGCGTAAACGAATCGACATTGCAATAGGTGCAGCCACCATAGCCTTTGGAACCATCGCGGTTGGGACAGGTGAAGCCACCATCAACAATCACTTTGAATACACGCTGCCCTTTGTACTTCTCGCGCAGCCATGCACCATAGTTGTTGTAACCCTTTATTCCCTGCTGTAATGCTGATTCCACTGATTTTGTTTTGATTACACCGATTGCGGCAAAGATACGACTTTGGGATTACACAGATTGCTTCTGATTACACCGATTTAATGGCACAGGTAGTTTTACTTGCGGCGGATACGTAAAAAATACCGTTAAAAAACAAATTGCTATTTATAACCAATTGATTGAATTTTGGCATAAACAAAAACCTAAATTTTTAAAACCATGGCATCTTACACTACAAGAATTGAGTTAGTTAACCCTGATTCGGGCGATTACGATTTGTTGCACCAGGAAATGCGCGATAGAGAGTTTTACCGTTCCATCAATTATTGCGGCGTTTGGCACGATCTACCAACTGCCGAATATGATCGCACATCGATTGCACTGTTATCACAAATTTATAGCGATGCCGGAGCTGCAGCCCAGGTAGTAATTAATAACAAACCTATTAACGACAAGGGGGAGAAGAAGGACTACTACCTAATAGTTACAGAAGCTGTTGAGCGGGCTTATATATTGCCTCATACTACGGAGGTTGGGAAGTTGCCTCCGGGAGCAAGCTTATGAAATTTCAAATGTCGAATTTGGGATTTCGAGTTTAAAAGATTGCTAATTTTATTTTGATCATTTTAATAATTCGTGCAAAGTGTTCCCATCCTAGTACAATCACTTGTCGATAAAAACCAGGCCATAATTAACTTTAAAATGGCCTCAATTTTCAATTAACTATCAGTCAATTAATTAAATTAAAATTATATCATCAGCCTAAAATAACGGTATTAGGCATGCTTTTGATGGGCATATAGGCAATTAACCAAAATGTTAACCTTTTAATTTTTTCAGTTATGCCTACTACAAAAAATCCTGAAAACCCAAAGGAAAATGAAAACGTAAGGAGAATGGGAGGATCAACACCTTCAAGTTCACCAGGCAATGCCAGTCGCTCAAAAAGCAACGAAAGAGGTAACCAAAACAGGCAGCAGGGCAACAATCCCCCTTCGAAAAGCCACCGGTGAAATGGTTAAGAAACAGCAGTGATGCTGTATAACAGCATGGATCGTGAGATCCGAAACGGGATTTGTAATTGCAGGTCCCGTTTTTTTGTGGCTGATTGCCAGCTCATAGCCTTTGAGATAGAATCATTATCCAAACATTCATGTGATGTTTTGGTTAAATACATATTACAAAACATTAATAATCAACACTATGAAAAATCACATTAAAGCATCGTTCCTTGCGGCGGCAATTTGTTTTTCTATGGCGGCATGCAAAGGGAACAGTTCGAGCTCAAGTTCAGACTCGAGCAAAAGCGTGGATTCGTCTTCTACTAAAGTAGGTACGACAGTAGATACTACCAAGAAAGACACCGCCATGAAAATGGGCGCTGATACTTCGAAAAAAGTGGACACGGTAAAAAAGACGACGATTAAAACTGAAAAGACAAAGGTGAAGAAAACTGAATAGGGATAATTCTTGTAATTTAATAACGAGCCCGGCTATGCTGGGCTTTTTGACCGTTGATTTTATGATTAGGGGATTTCGCTGATCCCATTTGCACATTTGCACATTCGCATATCTGCACATCCACTCATCCGCACATTTGCACATCAATATTATGCACGCATAGCTTTTAAGTATTTTGTTTAGATTTGTGGTATAAATACCGCAAATGGAAACCATTGCACCCTACCATTCTAAAAATAAAATACGTTTTGTAACCGCCGCGTCGCTGTTCGACGGGCATGATGCGACCATTAATATTATGCGGCGCATACTGCAGTCTTCCGGCGCTGAGGTGATCCATTTGGGCCATAACCGCTCGGTTGATGAAGTGGTGAACTGCGCCATACAGGAAGACGTACAGGGCATCGCCTTAACCTCCTATCAGGGCGGACACGTGGAGTACTTTAAATACATGTACGATCTGCTGAAGGAACGCGGTGCGGGGCATATCAAAATATTTGGCGGTGGCGGCGGCGTAATATTGCCTGAAGAGATAAAAGAACTGCAGGATTATGGCATAGCACGTATTTATTCTCCAGATGACGGTCGCAAGATGGGACTACAGGGTATGATAAACGATATGCTGCAGCAATGCGATTTCCAGACGGTGGCTAAGCTTAATGGGGAGTTAAAACATTTACCAGAGAAAGATCCGAAGGCCATCGCGTCGCTAATCACATTAGCTGAAAATCAGCCGGAGCAATTTTCAATAACGGGTGGCGCAGGGAGCAAGGCGCTAGCAATTCCTGTATTGGGTATTACCGGAACTGGCGGCGCGGGCAAATCATCATTGGTAGACGAGTTCGTTCGTCGCTTTTTGATGGAGACGGATAAAACGCTGGCTATTATTTCTGTCGATCCATCCAAGCGTAAAACGGGCGGGGCACTTTTGGGTGACCGTATCCGGATGAACTCTATTAATAGTCCTCGGGTGTATATGCGCTCGCTGGCTACTCGACAGGCTAACTTGGCGCTCTCCAAATATGTGCAGGAATCTATCGACATCTGCAAAACAGCAGGCTTTGATTTGATCATTGTCGAGACATCGGGTATTGGTCAGTCGGATACGATGATCACCGATTATTGCGACCTATCCCTATATGTGATGACGCCAGAGTTTGGTGCGGCAACCCAGTTGGAAAAGATCGACATGCTCGACTTTGCTGACATAGTAGCGCTCAACAAATTCGACAAACGTGGTGCCCTGGATGCCCTGCGAGATGTACGCAAGCAATATAAACGCAATCATCACTTATTTGAAGCAAAGGACGAAGACCTACCTGTATTTGGTACTATGGCGTCGCAGTTCAATGATCCCGGGATGAACAATTTGTTCGAGGCCCTTATGCGTACCATTAAAGCCAAAACGGGTGTCGATTTTATAGGTAAAAAGTATGATGTTGCGGCACTGCACTGGGGCGAATCGGAAAAGATATTTATTATTCCGCCTGACCGCACGCGCTACCTGGCAGAGATCGTGGAAAGCAGCCAAACTTATAACCATTGGGTGAATGAACAGTGCAAGATTGCTCAACAGATGTACCAGGTGAAGGGTGTACAGAGCCTCACCCCAACCCTCTCCAAGGGAGAGGGAGTTAACGAGGGTTTGGAAGATATTTATAGGCAACTTGAAGACCATTTGCATCCTGAATGCAAACGATTATTAAATGAATGGCCGGAAACGATAAGAAAATATAAGGCTGATGATCTGATATACAAAGTCCGGGACAAGGAGATACGTCAGCCGCTCTTTTACAATTCGCTTTCGCAACTGAAGGTGCCGAAGATCGCCCTGCCGCGTTATGAGGCCTGGGGTGATATCCTTCGGTGGCTGCTAACCGAGAATGTGCCGGGAGAGTTCCCATACACTGCCGGCGTGTTCCCGGTTAAGCGCGAAGGCGAGGACCCAACCCGTATGTTTGCCGGCGAAGGCGGTCCGGAGCGTACTAACAAACGATTTCATTATGTTTCGCTGGGGCAGCCGGCACACCGGTTGTCTACTGCCTTCGATTCGGTTACCCTTTATGGCGAAGACCCGCACACACGGCCGGACATTTATGGCAAGATCGGTAACTCGGGTGTAAGCATCGCAACTGTTGATGATGCCAAAAAACTGTATAGCGGTTTTGACCTGTGCCATGCATCCACTTCGGTGTCGATGACCATCAATGGCCCCGCGCCGATGCTGCTGGGTTATTTTATGAATGCAGTGATCGACCAGCAATGCGAAAAGTACATCCATGAACATAAGCTAGAGCATTTGGTGGAGGAAAAGTTTAAGGAGTTGTATGATGATAAGGGGATTGCCAGACCACATTATAGCCTCACCCCGGCCCTCTCCAAAGGAGAGGGTGAACCCAACGCTAAGCCCAAGAAATTTGGGTATGAGACAGCTGATTCAAAAATATGGGGTACATTAAAGGCAAACGCTCAATCCAATAGACAAAATCCGACTGAAGCAGAAAATATCTTATGGCAGGAGTTAAGAAATAACAAAACTGGGTATAAAATCCGCAGGCAACATGCTATTGATGGTTATATTGTTGATTTTGTTTGCTTGAGCAAAGGTTTGGTTATTGAAGTTGATGGTGGATATCACCATGTGACCAAGGAAGAAGACGAGGTAAGAACTCAAGTTTTGAACCGCGAAGGGTTTGATGTGCTTCGATTTACGAATGAAGAAGTTATAAATAACACTCAAAAAACTCTGCAAAAAATAAGGGAAAGACTGGATAAACAACCGGAAAGAAAACTTTCTGAAAACAACTCCCTCTCCTTTGGAGAGGGCCGGGGTGAGGCTACTCTTCCACACGGCAACAATGGTCTCGGCCTAATGCTGCTCGGCCTCACGGGCGACCAGGTTTTAGCCGCAGATATATACGAAAAGATAAAGGCTAAAGCAATAGCCACAGTTCGCGGCACCGTTCAGGCAGATATTTTGAAGGAAGACCAGGCTCAAAATACCTGTATCTTTTCTACTGAGTTTGCTTTGCGGATGATGGGTGATATTCAACAGTATTTTATTGATAATAAGGTGCGGAATTTTTATTCGGTGTCTATTTCCGGCTATCACATTGCCGAGGCAGGCGCCAATCCAATTACGCAGTTGGCATTTACCCTTTCCAACGGGTTTACTTATGTAGAGTACTATCTGAGCCGGGGCATGCATATTGATGATTTCGCGCCAAATCTGTCGTTCTTCTTCTCTAATGGTATTGATCCGGAATATTCGGTGATCGGTCGCGTAGCGCGAAGACTGTGGGCAAAAGCGATTAAAAACAAATACAAAGGAAACGACCGTTCGCAGAAACTGAAATATCATATCCAAACCAGCGGCCGCTCCCTGCACGCGCAGGAAATCGACTTTAACGATATCCGCACTACGTTACAGGCTTTGTATGCTATTTATGACAACTGCAATTCGCTACATACCAATGCTTATGATGAGGCGATCACTACGCCTACGGAAGAATCAGTGCGCAGGGCGATGGCTATACAATTGATCATCAACCGCGAGCTGGGCCTAGCCAAAAATGAAAACCCGCTGCAAGGTTCGTTCATTATTGAGGAACTGACCGACCTGGTGGAAGAAGCGGTATTAGCGGAATTTAAGCGTCTGAATGACCGCGGCGGCGTACTGGGCGCTATGGAATCTATGTATCAACGCGGTAAAATCCAAGAGGAGTCATTGTATTATGAAACGCTGAAGCATACCGGCGAATACCCTATCGTGGGCGTAAATACTTTCCTGAATAAGAAAGGTTCGCCAACCATAACCCCATCTGAAGTCATTCGGGCTACAGAGGAAGAAAAGCAATTCCAGATCACAGCTTTAGAGGCTTTCCAAAAACGAAATGCAGATAAAGCTCCAGGCTTGTTAAAAGAGCTTCAGGCAAAAGCCATAGCCGGAGACAATATTTTTGAGAGCCTGATGGAGGTTTGCAAGTACTGTTCGCTGGGGCAGATATCGCATGCGCTTTATGAGGTGGGTGGACAGTATCGGAGGAATATGTAGGTTAGTTGATTGGAGATTGGTGATCAGAAATCGGGAAAAGTTTGTATTTTCGGTGTCTTATCACATTTATATCGCCGAAAAAACTATTTCTATCCCATTCGACTATAACAACTTTCTTAGAAGCCGGTCAGTTACTTGGTTATTTTCTTTAAAAAAAGCTACTAAGTACTATATATTTAATTCTCTCACTGCCATTATTATTATTCTTTTTGAATTCATCACCAAAGGAAACGATCCATTACCGCCTGTTGGGATTATTGTTGCTTTTGGGCTGCTTATCTACGCTCTATTAAAATGGAATGAGCTTTACAGTAGAAGAAAAAAGTTCTTTGACCAAACATACCTTTTTGGTGCCCGGTACAAAGAAGAGTCCATGGATTGCAAGTACTTCTTATCGGACGAGTTTATTACTTACGAGGATAAAGAAAAATTTTACAGACTTAATTGGAGTATATTCAATCCATATGTAATATTTAAGGATACTATATTATTATCAGGAAAAGACATTGAGGGCGTAATGTTTACTCTCAGTAAAAAAGAACTTGGAGAAACAGATTACCGGGAGGTCTGTAATATATTGGATGCTAAAATCGGCATAGCCTGATAATTCATTATGAAGAGAGCAGCCTTAGTCTTTATTGCGTTTCTTTTCGCAACCATTCTATTCGCACAGGATGCCATACCGCCTGCTGCAAAAAAACTCATTAAATATTACCCCAATTACGTTTCCGGTTTTTCAAGTAATCATTTGCTATTCAAGGACGGCACGCGTATGGTTTGGGATGATGGCATCAAAAACAAATCATTCAAAGATCTGCTTGAAAAACCCGACCTGAAGGATATGTTCGGGCAAGCCTACACAACCGGGAGCCTAAAATCTCCCCCTGCCAAAAACTTTGATCCGGGAAGGGTGAGAAATGAGGCATTTTTTATGAAGATCTATGGTTCGACAGAAAAACAGGTTAGTCAGCACCTGACCGAAATTACCTGGTGCCCTAAGCTGGTTGGGCAAAGGATCAGGGTGACGACCATTAATGGCATAGACAAGAAACTAATACTGATTTCTAAAGAATTGGAC
>JAFAKI010000180.1 GCA_019235595.1 Mucilaginibacter sp.
CAGGCCAATATGATATTCCTGTATCAAGGCAGGATTTTCAGGCGTCAACGTAAAACTTACCCTGATATTGGCCTGTTCGCCATTCATAATAAAGTAACCCCTTAACTGGTTTTCGGCAACTACTTCGCCGATGCTGTTTATTTTGCCGGCTTTATCAAAAATGGTAGTCGCCTCTGCTTTCAGCTTATCAGGAAAATAATCCATAAAAAAGTTCATGGCGAAAATGCCGCTGGCTTGTGCGTTGTTCCAGTTGGGCAACAGTTTTATCAATTCGTCCCGACGCTGGGTAAGAATATCGGATGCCGGCAGTTGCCTTGGTTTGATGCCTGATAATCGCAGCAGGGTGTCAGCCACCTGGAGGTTGATCGCCCCGGCACGGGCATAAGTCTGGTTAGCAAAGCTGATCACCCCTATTCCATATCCAGGATAGATAGTCCATTCGCTGCCAAAACCTGGCAAGCCCCCGGAGTGGCCTACGGCTGTCATCCCATCCACATATTTCCGCCAGCCCAAACCATAACAATAGGCATATGCAAAAGGATAAAGCCTCCCGTTAGCGGTTTTATAGTTCGCATTAAAGCCTATGAAATCCCAGGGATATTGCATCTCGCGGATGGAGCTTCTTTTAACCGGACCGGTCTCCGCATCATCCCTCGGCGGCCAGGCCGTTAAATGTAATTCAACATATTTGCTGAAGTCTTCTATCGTCGTGATCATTCCGCCCATAGCGCCATAGGAGCCATCATGCAGAAGGGGTTGTTCCACCCATTGATTATCTATCCAGCGGTAGCCGTGGGCCAGTAATTCTTTAGGCACTTTATCATACTCGTAGTAAGTATGGGTCATGCCCAGTGGTTTCAAAATATTTTCGGTAATGTATTGCTGGTAGCTTTTACCAGATACTTTTTTAATAATATAGCCCAAAGTAGCAAAGCCAAGGTTGCTGTACTCATAACCTTGAGAAGGATCATTAGAGAAAGATATGTCTTTTTTATAAAGGTCGATCAACTGCTCATCGGTATTAGCCAGTTGGCGGTCGCCCCAGGGATTATCTTCCGGAAAACCTGCCGTATGAGTCAGCAGATTGCGAATAGTGATGGGTGCAGCATCTTTAGTAAGATATTTCAACCCTTGCATTTCGGGGATGTACAAATAGGCCGGATCATCCAATTGCAGTTTTCCTTCATCGCGCAGCTTCAAAATAGCCATCGCCGTAAAGCTTTTGCTCATCGACGCAATGCGAAAATCTGATTTTGAAGTAGCTTCGATTTTATTTTTCAGCTCCGTGTAACCAATATTACCTGTGTGCACCAGTTTCCCGTCTACAACAATACCATACACCATGCCTGGGAAATGGTTTTGTTCCGCATAATCTTTATACAGTTTATCGATCACCGGGTAGGCAGCTTCGATCTTTTTTAATCTATCGGCGTCGGTGAAGACGGGCGGTTTGTAGGACTGGGCTGATAGCGCTATTGAAAAAAACAACAGCATAGATAGAATTGAAAAAGTTTTTCTGATTGGCATTTTAAGGAATTTAATAATACTTCTTAATCAAGTAATATTACTAAATTTAGCGTGTATCACCTAAGTCTTTGCAAATGAGATTAGATTTCAATAAATGGCAATCCTATTTGATTGTTTTTGCTCCCATTATCATCCTGGAAATATTTAACATAGCCTCGGATATTTTGAATATGCCATATGACCTTGCATTTACTGTAAGCAGCCTGCTATTTTTCGCAGGAACTTTGGTTTGTTATGGGGCGCAATTTTATGTAGGGCTAAGATTTTTCCGGCAGTCACAACAAGGAAATCTGGTGTTTGTAATTATCTGTTCGATACCATTGTTATTCATTGCATATACCTGCATGTATATAGTTTATAATTGGCATGGTTTGCTGAATGTGCAGCGAGCGATGCTGTCGCCCCAAAAACAGAAATTGTCGGATGTAATATCATTCTGGTTAGCCGGATATACGGCCGTTACCTATCTACTGGTAAACAACAACATTATTAGATGGAATCTAAGCAAGGTTCAAGAGCCGGAAATAAAATCGTCCCTTAAACAAACGTATTTGCTGCCGTTGAAAAGAATTGTCAGGATATCTTTTGCATTGTACGTTATCACAGTAGTCACGTCTATAATATTGGAATATTACTTGTAAGAGCTGATGTAATTCTTAAGTTATTTTCTACCCCTCTACCAAAGGCAAATCAAAATAAAACGTAGAGCCTTCACCAAATTTACTTTCTACACCGATTTTGCCTTTATGGGTGTTAATGATCGTTGATGAGATAAACAACCCCATGCCCAGGCCGCTGGTCATATTCTTTTTATCTTCCACCCGGTAAAAACGCTCAAATATTTTGCCCATCTGCTCATCAGATAAGCCAATACCAAAATCGGTAACAGCCACCCGTGCACAGTTTTCAAATCTAAATGACCTGATCACTACTCTGCGGCTGCCGTCAGAATATTTAACCGCGTTATTGATCAGGTTCATGAGCACCTGCTCAATACGTTCGGCGTTGCCTTTTATCATAAAATCAGTGTCGTTTTCCACCTCGAATTCGAAAGTCGGGGTCATGTGTACCGCATTCTCAACGCAATCGGCCACCACTTCTTTCAGGTTAATAACGTCCAAATTATAGTTTAGCATGCCCGCTTTTATTTTGCTCATATCCAGCAGGTCGTCTACCAAAAACTGCAACTTGGCCAGCGCAATAACGGCTTTATTAATGTATTGCTTCACCGTATCAGGCAACTCATCTTTCTGATGCATCAGAATAAGTTGAAGGTATCCCTTCAAGCTGGTAAGCGGCGTCTTTAGTTCATGACTGGCAACTCCAATAAACTCATCCTTGCGTTCGACCTCCTTTTTCTGCTCTTCAATATCAGTAGCAGTGCCAACCCACAATACAATCTCGCCGCTTTCATTCCTAAGCGGCATTGCCCGGTTTAAATACCAGCGGTAAACGCCATCCTTTCCTCGGCGGTATCTGCTTTCAGCCTCAAATGTTTCCGCCGTTTGCAACGCCTCGCGGTATTTCTCCATAAACATCGCCAGATCATCGGGATGAATGGCATCGCGCCATCCCAATCCCATAGATTGCTCCTCAGTAAGCCCGGTATAGTTATACCAGCGTTCGTTATAGAAGGTCGCCTCACCATTGGGCAAACTGGTCCAGGTCATTTGAGCAATATGATCCGCCAGCAACTTAAAATTCCCACGGCTTGTATATAAGTCATGGGTGCGTTGTACTACTATTCCCTCAAGTTCATTTTTTTGTTGCGTAACCAGTTTTTGACTAGTCTCCAGCCGTTCATTCTGGATCATTAAATTCGCCTGCGCTGTTTTTTGTTCGGTCAGGTCTGTTAATATCACGCTCAGACGGTCGCCGCCATCCATGCCAATCACGGCAAATGAGCACAGACAGCAGGTAGCCCAGTCCGTAGTGTTTTTAATAAACAATTCATCTTTGGTATCTTGTTTCCAGGCCTTTTTTAATAATCTGCGGTATTTTCTTTTTGATTCTTCAGCAATAAAATGCTCAAAAGATACCCCTGTCACTTTCTCAAGCGGAAATTGCACCAGGTTGGCAAACCCGCTATTACAATATAAAATGAGACCATTTTCATCTAAAGTTACCGCGCCTTCGCTCATCTTTTCAATAAATACGCGATAAGTATGATCGGCTGTTTTTAAAGCATATACCTGATGCGTATCTCCATTTTTAACTACCAGCGCGTCAACCTGACCGGTACGGATGGCTTCAAGCATAGCAGCAGCTTCTTCCAGCCGCCATTGAAGCTCTTCATTCCGGTTTAACAGTTCTTCGTATGACACTTGTTTCTCCATCACAAATTCACCGCATTTATTTCAAGGCCCTTAAGTACTCTTCGCTTATCAGACATATCGCCAATTAATCTCTTTTCCATACCTGGCGCCTTTTTTATGAGCATAGGCAAGGCAATCAATTGCTCCTCCATAGCAACAATCGGCTGCTGATACACGTCAATAATCTCCAGTTCATAGCAACCCTTTAAATATTCTTCACATATTTTTTTCAGGTTCGATATGGCTCGTGTAGAATTGGGCGACGCGCCCGTTACAAACAGGCGCATCACGTAAACAGTTTTGCGATTTCCCTCTCCCATTTTATAGATTAATGATTTAAGCAGGGATAATGTTTAAACCAACCAGAACTTTTTCTTCATCAGACAGATCTCCGATTATTTTGCGTATAGGTTCGGGCACTTTACGCACCAGTGTTGGTGTAGCCAATATCTGGTCGCCCTCAGCTAGTTGCGGCTTTCGCAGAAGGTCTATCACTTCTATTCTATATTGACCTTTGAGGTGTTCCTCGCAATATTTTCTAAGGTTATTCAAAGCCGTTACCGACTTCTCGGTATGTCCGGCGATGTATAACCTTAGTTCCCACTTTTTTGTATCTTCAGCTGTCATTTTGCGGTTTTTTTGGTTTGGAATTTTTTTCTCCGCTAAGTCTTATGTTTTGCATGGTCTCGCGGTTCTTGTTCAATATCTGCTTTCTGAGCTCCTCTTCCTCATAAACTTTATTGAGCTCTTCTTCTACCGATTCAAACTCAGCGTTCAGACTGGCAATTTTTGATTCGAGCACCTGGCGCTTACGCATAATTTCTCTGTCTTTCCGGTTCAGGGTATAATTGCGAATGGCTATCCCGGTTTCTTCCTGAATCATCTGAGCTTCACGCGCCGAGCCGGTCAAAATGCCATCTGGCCCAACGTACACATTTATCAGTTCAAGGCCATCATCGCTAATCACAAACTCACGCACCTGGTTAGAGTGCTTCATTCCCCTCGATTTCATCACATACAAGCCTCTGTTCCGCTCGCCATTTGCTTCTATATCTTTCACCAGCAGCCAGCTATCCACCAATGACGACACGGCCTCGTCTGTCGGATCCCTTAATGAATCGTTTAAATTAAGGGCCGTGAACATAACGGTTATTTGCTCGTTTTGTAAAAAGTCGATCAGGCGTATTAACATATTTTTTACCTCGCTTAATGAGCCTATCGAAGCAAAATTGGTTATCGGATCTAAGATTACCACTGCCGGTTTGAATTTCTGGATCTCCTTATAAATGGCAACAAGGTGCATTTCCAACCCATAAAGCGTAGGGCGCGCGGCACAAAATTTTAATAAACCCGTTTTTACATGTTTATCCAGGTGCAGATTGATGGAACGCATATTTCGTATAATTTGCTGAGGCGGCTCCTCAAAGGCAAAATAGAGGCAGCGTTCTCCGTTTCTGCACACACCGTCGGCAAATGTGGTAGCAATACTTGTTTTGCCGGTGCCAGCCGTACCCGATATCAGGATACTCCCGCCTCTGAAAAAGCCTTTCCCTCCGAGCATCTCGTCAAACGAAGGTATGCCCGATGATATTCGCTCGGAAGTGACTTCCTTATCTAATTCTAACGAAGTAACGGGCAATACAACAATACCATCATTGTCTATCAGGAATGGATATTCGTTAGTGCCGTGTAATGAGCCCCGGTACTTAACAATCCGAAGGCGCCGGGTTGATATCTGGTTTAGTACACGATGGTCTAACAGGATCACGCAATCAGATACATATTCTTCCAGCCCATGGCGGGTTAGTTTGCCGTCGCCGCGTTCGCCGGTAATTATTGCGGTTACACCTTTATCCTTTAGCCAGGTAAAAAGGCGCCTTAGTTCAGCTCTTAATATGGCCTCATTTGCCAAACCACCAAAAAGATTTTCAATAGTGTCCAGCACAACTCTTTTTGCTTTCACAGTATTTATTGCATATTCGAGCCTTATAAATAATCCATCCAGGTCATATTCGCCGGTTTCGCTTATCTCGGTCCGTGCGATGTGTACATAATCCACTTTTATTTTCTTGTTCGCCTGCAATTTTTCCAGGTCAAAACCCAGTGATGCAACGTTCAACGCTAATTCCGGCACACGCTCCTCAAAAGTCATAATAACACCCGGTTCGGCAAATTGCGTGGCCCCCCGTACTATAAATTCAACCGACATCATGGTTTTGCCGCTGCCGGCTTCGCCACAAATCAATGTGGGCCTTCCCTTGGGTAGTCCCCCGCCCGTTACTTCGTCCAATCCGGATATCCCGCTGGGCGTCTTTTGCAGACCTAACTGCTTTTTATCATCTTTTTTCTGTTTCTTATTATTGTCTGGTTTCATAGGTTTAATGGCCGGTGTAATCACTCTTAAATTAATTTCTGGTGTGCTATTAATAAATAGGTAACCAATTACTTAGGTTTCATAAATGCAGTTTAAACCCAAAAGCCGAAAAAAAGTTTTTGACATGAATAATTTTCATTAAAGACCTACCCCGTTAATTCTAAAATCAACAATATCTAAACCATATTCTTTAAAATAAGTTTATAATCATGAGAGTTAACCATGCGGGATGAACATGCGCGAATATATTGAGTATCAAATCTCCGCCTTGAATGATCTGATAAGGATAAACAGGGACAGGATAATGGGCTACAGGCAGCGGATAACTATGACATCGGATGATGACCTGGAGGACTTGCTTACTGACATGATTTTTCAGAGCTACCAGCATATTGAAGAGCTGACTTCCAATGTCTATAAATTAGGAGGTAAACCCGCTAAAAATGACGGTAGAGCAGGCAAGTTTTATCATTCATGGACCGACCTCAAGGCATTTCTTTTCAGGGAAACCCGTAAGAAAATGCTCGACTATTGCGAACTCTGCGAAGAAGTAGTAAGAAATATTTATCAAAAAGCATTTGACGACCGCGACCTTCACTGGGATAAAAAGGAAAATATACTTTTGAAAAAACACCTGAAGGATATTGAGAATTCTTATCATCATGTAATGATGTTAAAAGACGGTTATGCTTAGTCTTGTGCAAATTATGATGCTGAAAAGCTCACAATTAATAGAATTTGCATAACTTACAACATATTTCTATCTCACGCGCTTGTTGGAATGACTGGTACTACCCCGGACAATATACCTGTTGATCTCTTTCGTGTACTTTTTGAGAAGTCACCCGGTTCTTTGCTAATAACGGCAGACGCACCCCGATTTACTATTGCCGCAGCCAGCGATGGCTATTTGAAGACAACAACATTGGCACGTGATGAAATAATTGGGAAAGGTTTTTTTGAAATATACCAGGATGATATTGACAAAAGCACGGATGCACTTGCACGCAAAGTTTTTTCGCACATTATTCGTACCGGCGAAAAAGTGGATGTGCCTGTTTTTCGATTTGATATTTTTGAGCCCGGCGGCGAGCACAAAACTCCGCATTATTGGTCGTTTTCCAATATCCCGATTATGGACGATCAGCAACGGGTTGCTTATATCCTGGGTACTTTTACGGATATCACCGGCGAAGTAAAAGCCAAGGAGGCCGCACAGGAAAGCGAGCACCGCCTGCTGCTCGCAGCCGAGGCAACCGGGATGGCCTTTTGGGGTTTAACTCTTGCTGATAATAACCTTTCCTATACGCCACAATTAGCTGAAATTTTCGGTCACCCGCCGGGAAAGCCCGTTTCCCTTGCTGATATCAGGGCGCAGGTCCATCCCGATGATTTGGAAAATATTGTGATCAAAGCCTTTAACCAGGCGTTGATAGAAGGTAGCTATTTTTATGAAGTGCGAGTTTTCTGGCCTGATGGTTCTTTACACTGGGTACGTACCAAAGGGACAGTACAATATAATAAAAACAAGGAGCCGGTACGAATGCTGGGTACTATTGTCGACATCACCGAAAGCAAACGCGACGAAATCAGGAAGAATGATTTTATTGCTATGGCGAGTCACGAGCTGAAAACACCACTTACTTCATTAAAGGCTTATCTGCAATTGATGGAAACCAAATTATCGGGCACCACCGATCCTTTTGTTAAAACAGCCGTAGTAAAATCGGGCAACCAGGTAAACAAAATGACGGCGCTGATACATGGCTTTCTCGGTCTTTCAAGGATTGAACCGGGCAAACTAAAAATCGTACGGACAACATTCGATATCAATATGCTGATCGAAGAGGTGCTGACGGAAAGCCGTATACTCAGCAATACGCATTCCATACGCTTTGAACCATCAACCGAATTGAACGTTAATGCCGACAGG
>JAFAKI010000213.1 GCA_019235595.1 Mucilaginibacter sp.
TATTTTTTTGCATTTTTTGGAACAGCGACCTTTGCTGCCACCTTTTTTGGAGCAGGAGCTTTCTCTGAATTTGTCTTAGCTACAGGCTTTTTTGCCGGGGCTGGAGCTGGTTTAACGGCAGGCTTCGATTTGCTTTCAGCAGCGGCAGGTTTTGCAGCCGGTTTTGTTTTGCTTGCAGCTGGTGCTTTCTCCACTTTTTTAGCTTCAGCTATAGGTTCGCTCTTTTTATCGGCCTCTTTAGCAGACTTTAGATTTTTAGTAATCTTCTTGGCTAATTTTTTTGCCTCTTTTTCGATATCGATCACTTCCTGACCTAGTTCCGTTGTTATGGTTTTTAACGTTTTAACCAGGCGCAGTTGAACTGATTTTGTTGCTATTTTTTTTGCAGCTTTTGCAGGGGACTCTTGCTTTTCTTTTTTCATATTGTGGCGTTAGTCAAAAGTATATGATATAAGTATAAAGTTAATATTATATTTTTGTTAAGTCAACTAGATAAAGTTAACCTTCATCAAAATTCTGTTAACAATAAATATCTCCTTTAGTAGAACATTTTCTGTAAGTTTTTAGAGACACAAATATTTATATGGTATTTTTTCGTCGCGGATGTAGCATAATATTATATTTGAAATACCTGAATTAATTTGAATATCGACAAACAACAAATACATCGATTGTTAATTAACTATTCCTTATCATGATCAAAAAAACACTGACCATTGCCTTGGTTTTATTCTGCACTTATTCATTTGCTCAGACTTGTAATTGTGAGATTGAATTTCAGCATATCCATACTTTTATGGAGAAAAACTATGCTGGTTTTAAAGAAAAAGAAGCTTTGATGACCAAAGCCGGATATCAAAAACTGGTAGAGGAATATACTAAATATAGCAAATTACCTCATGCCAGTGAGGAATGCATTTTTATTCTTTCCCAATTCCTGGGTCATTTTAAAGATAATCATGTATTTCTTGCATCAAAACTTGGCGGTAAAACAGACTCTGCTTTTTTAAAACAAAGGCAAACAATTGAAATAAGCGATCGGAAGTATCAGGAGTTGCTCAAATCCAAAGGGAAAGAAGGCATTTACTATTTTAAATGGGACTCGTTGGCTTACCAAATTGCGGTAATAAAAGATAAAAGTCCTGTACATGATTATATCGGCGTAATTGTAAGCTCCAAGCTGCCCGGATGGAAGAAAGGGTCGGTAAAATTATATGCAAAAATGGAGAACGACAGTGCGGCGCAAGGGGTTTTGTTTATGGAATCAAATGCCGTCACCCAACGGGTTCTTATTCAAAGGAGATGAAATTCGCGGGGATTTTCAGCGCGTAGGCACTCCTGTAAAAAAGGAAACGCAATTCGACAGTTATGAACCATTTTCATCAAAAAAACTGGACGATAAAACACTTTATATTAAAGTAAGCAGTTTTAGTTTATCTTATACTAAAAAGATCGATTCCCTATTTAAAGCTAATGAGGATGCGTTGAAAACAATGCCTAATCTGATACTCGACTTGAGAGACAATGGCGGCGGCGGTGATATGGCCTATCAACCCATATTGCCTTATATCTATACAAATCCCGTAAAAAATATCGGCGTAGACCTTTATGCCACAGAAGCCAATATTGCAGGATGGAAAAAGAATGCGGCCAACCCTGATCTTACTGAAGATGAAAAAAAATGGTTTGACCGCGCCATTGCCAGGATGGAGGCCCACAAAGGCCAATGGTTTAGCTGGAGTGATGACGAAATCAATTCCGACTATAAAAAACTGCCGAGTCCATTAAAGGTGGTTGTATTGATAGATGGTGGCTGTGCAAGTTCAACAGAGCAGTTTCTGCTTGAAGCGCGCCAAAGCGCTAAAGTCATATTGATGGGCGAAAACACTTCGGGCACATTGGATTATTCTAACTGGGTGGAATCGCCATTAGTTTCTTTCCCTTATGCACTTCGCTATTCCACAACGAGAAGTCGAAGGATCGATATAGGACAGGGGATAGATAACGTCGGTATAAAGCCGAACCGCTACCTCAACGCCAAAGAAGACTGGATAAAAGCAGCGGTTCAGGAATTGGAAAAATAAATTGATCAGTTCGAAATATCAACAGACCTCAAAGGTGTATTCCAGCCATTAATGGACACCTGTATGTTTTTATTGTTTTTAAACTGGTCACAATCAATAATGATCTTCTTTTGCTCACCCGGCAAAACAGTGATGTAGTTATCACTATAAAATACCGGTAACAATCTGGATTTTGTGTTGCCATCATTTATGGATACCCTGTTAAAGAATGCAGGAACATTCCGCTTGTCATTGGTAAGTGTGACTTCGACTTTTCCGGGCGTCAGGTATTTAGCATTAACTGACAGGTTGCTGTTTTTCATTTTCTGCAAACCAGAGTAATTTCCTTTACTATCAGGTATCCAGTAAATGTTTTGTGTGATCGGCTTTTTGTCGGCGTCCTCGAACTCCAGGTCAAGGAAAATACCTTTTTCAGCAGCTAATCTGTCAACTTCATTTTTTATGGAAAAGTATTTCTTTGCAAGGGTAGGGCCAATGTCAGCAAAAACCTGCGTAAGCACTGTTTCTTTGCCATCCATATCATAAGCCTTCACCACCAGCATCATGCCGCTGCGGGATTTAAAGGTATTATTGACTGCCATTACCACGCCGTCAACCGGATTATACATGATATGCAACGGTTCACTACCATTATGTAAGCCATACAAACAGGCATTAGGGTCGAGGTAATAGTCATACATCTGCCCGCGCATAGCAGTCCACGGGTTTTGTGTTTTCCAAATGATGGCGCCGGTATACCATTCCCACATGTGCGAACTAAAACCTTCCATCAGGCCACGATACTGGTCATAGTTAACCAACTGCGCTTTAAAGGCAAAGTCTTCGGCATTTTTCGCTTCGCCGTATTTGTTGATGCTGGTATCGTAGCCGATGTATTTATGATAGTCCCAAACTTCGTCCGTTTTTGTTTTATGGGTTGATTCATTGTAAACCGGAATATTATCCAAATGATCTTTCGGGATAAATTTTCTTATTGATTCGATATCACTCACGCCGATAGAACCCACCTCCGAGTTAAACGGATAAGTTTGATGCTGCCAAAAAACAGATAGCGGCTGGATACCATAAGGGCCGTCTCCATTGCCTAATAACGAATTATAGGACATGCTATCTGAATTTGAATAATCCACAAACCAGCGTGTATTATCCAGTTTAGGCATAATGCTATCGCGAAGTGCGGTTAAAATATCCTCTGGAGGTGTGATCTCGTTACCGCCGCACCAGATAGCCAGCGAGGCATGGTTACGCACCATTTTTATCTGATCCGTTGCTGATCGTAAAAATAAAGAGTGATCATCCGGGTATTTTCTTCTTGCCCATTGGTCGTCCAACTTTTGAGGGTCCTGCCAGCGTCCGTTGCAGTCGCCCGATCCCCATAAGTCCTGAAAAACCAATATACCATATTTGTCGCATGCATCATAAAATTCCGGACGCTCAATCATGGCGCCACCCCAAACACGGATCAGGTTCAGGTTCATATCCCGGTGAAACCGCACTTCGGCATCGTAGCGCATATCCGACAGCCGGAGCATCGCATCCGATATGATCCAGTTACCCCCTTTTATAAATATCTTCTGGCCATTTACCGAAACCTGTCTGCTTCTGGTTTGCGAGTTCCATTCAGTTTGAAGCTGGCGTATACCAACATTTGTTGTTTGCTGGTCAGATACCTTGCCATTTATCAAAAAACGGGTATGTAAATCATATAAATTCTGCGGGCCGTACCCATTTGGCCACCAAAGTTTCGGATTTTGCAAAATCAGGTCATTGAGACTGACTTCTTGCGTGCTCTTAGCTTTCAGAGATACATCTCTTGTTATCGTTTTACCGTCGATATCATATTGTAAAACTCCCGCTACTGTATTAGTTGTTGGATTTTTCAATTCAACGGTTACCTTAATAACTGCGGGTTGCTGAGGCCCGTCTACCTGGCGCACTCCGGGAACAAGCGTAATTACATGTGTATCCGTAATGCGTATTTTTCCTGTTTTTCGGATCGTAACTTTATCCCATATACCGGTATTTCTGTCGCGTACGGGCTGTATCCAATCCCAGCCTGCTGTGTATTGCAGACCAACGTTCCGGGCAATAGTACCGTCACCGCCTTGGCCACCATTGGGGTTGCCCGGCACATCTGGCGGGTGTACCAAGACCACTAACCTATTGTTGCCATTTTTATTCAAATATGAAGTTACATTGTAGCTATAGCGGAGAAACATCCCCACCTGGGGCACTTTGTTGAGCTTTTTCCCGTTCAGATAAATATCACAACTGTAATTTACTCCCCTGAAATCAAGGTAAACCTGGTCGTCAGTGCTGGCCTGTTCTTTAAAATCTTTAACAAACCAATAAGTGTAATAATCGCGACCTGTTTTATAGATATCTGGAATCTGCTCATTATTCATCCCAAAGAGAGGATCGGGGATTTTTTTATTGTTCAGTAAAGTTGTCAAAACTGTACCCGGAACAGTGGCTGGCATCCAATTGTTTACGTTAAAACCGACTGACGAAATTTGATAACCGTCAGGTTTAATGCTATCGACAGGCGCACACTTCCAGCCGTTATTCAGTTCATAGTGGTTTTGTGCTCTTGCGTCGTGAAAACAGAAAAGAAAGGTAAAAAAAATCAATAGGAGAGAATGCTTCATATAAATTAAGGATAATGCCGCAAGATAGCAATTGGCATAGTTTTGGTTTACTTTTTAAAGCATTTAAATTTTACTATATCATCTATAAATTCTAACGTATGAACAACCTTTTATCGCTACAATTACAAATGCCGAATGGCAATACAAATGACATAAAACTGATCGGTAAATACGACAACCTCAAAGATTATGGAATAGACAGTTCTATAATTTATTCGGTATGGTTTGCGGAGGACGATTCACCGGGTGGTTACTTTTCTTTTTCGCCAAGCAATCAAGCCTGGGAATATTACGGCTATCTTTCTGCCAATGAGCAGATGCAGATCACGGAATTTCTGGAAGACCACAAAAAAGTCTATTTAGCATAATCTCTATGGCTTGCGGGAGTTTGCGTTCGTTGATATAAATCGATATTATATCAGAGTGTCTGAAGGAACAGATGCGTGAAGGTTAAATTACCAAATGATTCAACCATCCATCAAATGGCGCAGATATAATGATGGGTTATCCAAGAAAGATTTTGTGAGATAAAAGTGCTCGATGTTTTCATAATTAGTTTCCTGAACCCCTCTTTCGTCGAACTGATAAATTGTCGCTCCCGGATAGCAAATAAGTATCGGTGAGTGCGTGGCTATTAGGAATTGGGCGCGGCCTTTTTTTTCAAGTTCGTTTATCACCGACATGAAAGCTAAAATCCTCGAAGGAGAAAGAGCAGCCTCGGGCTCATCAAGAATATATATTCCCGACTCGAATTGATTATTAAACAAAGCAAGAAATGACTCTCCATGAGATTGCTGATGAAGCGATTTGCCACCATATGCATTAAGAATCCGATGATCGTCCCGAGCCAATTCATCGATGTAGGATGCAAAATTAAAAAAACTCTCAGCTCTCATGAAAAAGCCGTCATTAATTCTGCGGGGTGTCCAACCCAAACGCACATATCTCGCCAAAGGCGATTCATATCCTTCAAAACGATATCCAATATTTAGGTTATGATTTCTGTTGCCGCCCCTTAAGCTAAACCCACATTGCTCAGCGATCCCTTCCAACAGAGTTGATTTACCCGATCCGTTTTCACCGACAAAGAATGTTACATTACTATTCAAGCTTAGTTGTAATCCTTTACCAAGGCTCGGTATGTACTGCAGATAAGAGCCATCTTGTAAAAGTGGAACAGAGATATGAGACAAGAATGGCATATATTTTTTTGTTTATAACAAACTTACAACTCTCGCACTATTTTGGAAATAAGTTAGACTTATTGTAAACAACAAAGGCTCCCGACGTATCAGGAGCCTTTCCGTACCCAGAGCCGGGGTCGAACCGGCACGGCCTTGCAGCCATTGGTGTTTGAGACCAACGCGTCTACCGATTCCGCCATCTGGGCCTCTTTTGGTTTGAACGGTGGATTAGTTCGTTCAAAACCGGGCTGCAAATGTATTCAAACTCTCTTTAATACGCAACAAATATTTTTGTCTGTAGTAAATATCTAAAATTTCATTCAATCTGCTTTCCTTAGCAGTATCATCCAATTGCTGATAACCCTTTGTTAATGAGTGCAGTTTCTGGTTGATGTCATCATCTACCGACATTACTTCATTATTAATTTCAGCCCACTGATCGGCATCATCAATTTCCATCAAGCGCTCGTTGATGTCCATCATTTCCATCAAAAAATCGCCAGGCAGGGCCGGTTTTGCTCCGTCAACCAATAATTCATGCTGGCGTAAAATATATTCAAGCCTTTTAGCTGGATCACTCAAAGTTTGCCATGCTTTATTGTTGATGGTAGATAATTCCAATATTTCCTGCTGTTTTTCGTCCGTATCATTGGCGTAAAAATCCGGGTGATATTGCTTGCTCAGCTCATAAAATTTCTTTTTCAAAGCAGCAACATCAGGATGAAAGGACTCGGGTATGCCGTAAAAATCGAAGTAATTGATCATAGTGCAAAAATACACGAATTAGACTTATTTGATCGAATTGCACGAATTAGAGTTATCGCACGGTTGAATTCGTGTAATTGGTGTGCTCATTCGTGAAATTCGTGTCTAATTATCATCTTTGTGCATGAGTTTATACGACCACATACGGCAAAAGCCGTTCTTTATATTAGGTCCCTGCGTAATGGAAAACCAGGACCTGCTTTATACCGTTGCCGAAAAAGTTGCCGAAATAGGGCAGAAGTACTCGGTAACCGTAATCTTCAAATCTTCCTTCGATAAAGCCAACCGCACATCTATTCATTCTTACCGCGGACCGGGCATAGAAATAGGCATGGAAATGCTCCAAAATGTAAAAGAACGCTTCAATTTGCCAGTTACCACCGATATTCATGAACCGTACCAGGCTGCAATTGCTGCTGAGGTGGTTGATATATTGCAAATACCAGCTTTTTTATGCCGTCAGACTGATTTGCTAGTGGCTGCTGCAAAAACTGGTAAGGTTGTTAATGTAAAAAAGGCACAGTTTCTTTCGGGGCAGGATATGTTTTATCCGGCGCAAAAAGTAATTGAGGCCGGGAACGAACAAGTAATCCTGACTGAGCGCGGTAACATGTACGGTTATAATAACCTGGCGGTTGATTTCAGGAATATTTACGATATGAAGAAATTCGGTCACCCGGTTTGTATGGATTGCACGCATTCTGTTCAGCGCCCGGGTGGTGCCGGCGGAAAAACAGGCGGCGATCGAACTTTCGTACCAATGATGGCTTTGGCCGCTAAAGCTTTTGGCGCTGATGGTTATTTTATGGAAACACACCCCGATCCGGATAATGCCTTGAGCGATGGGCCGAACATGGTGAAATTACACCAGTTAGAAGAAGTAATTAAACCGCTAATTGCCTAACAATACCGAATGAAAGACACTGCCAAAAGAGTATTTGATATTGAGATCGAATCGCTCAGAGAAGTTGCCAATTCTATTGGTGATGAATTTACTGCCGCAGTAAATGCCATTCTGGAATCAAAAGGAAAACTAATTGTTGCCGGTGTAGGCAAATCAGGTTTAATAGGGCGGAAGATAGCCGCTACGCTGGCAAGTACAGGTACCCCCAGCTTTTTTTTGCATCCCGGCGAGGCTTTTCACGGCGATTTAGGAATGGTGGAACATGACGATTTGGTTATTTTGATCTCCTACTCAGGCGAAACCGACGAGGTACTGAAGATCATTCCTTTTCTTAAATGGAACAACAACAGGATAATCAGCATCACGGGCAATCCCAATTCAACCATTGCAAAAAATAGCGATTATCACCTGAATGTATCTATCACCCGCGAGGCTTGTCCGCTGGAATTGGCTCCGACTTCATCGACCACCGTTACGTTAGTTATGGGCGACGCGTTAGCTATGGCGTTGATGGAAGCCAGGCAATTTCAGCATGAAGATTTTGCTCGCTTTCATCCGGGAGGTAGTTTGGGTCGAAAATTGCTGGTAAAGGTTAAAGACCTGATGCGCAAAGAAAGCCTGCCGTTTATTGATAAAAGTGCCTCATTTACGGAGATGCTGCTTTGCATGTCGGAGGGTAAGCTGGGGATGGTGATCGTGGGAACCGCCGACCGGGTAGAGGGTATTGTAACCGATGGCGACCTGCGGAGAGCCTTAGTCCGCAATCCCGATACTAAGCAATTACACATCGACGATATGATGACGATCAATCCGGTAATTGTTGAACCGGAAGAATATATCCACCAGGCCGAACAACTGATGATCGACCGAAAAATAGCCACAATACTGGTTGGTTCGGCACAAAACCGGACGGTGACGGGTGTGTACCAAATTTACAATGGATAATTGCTATATTGTTGAATTGTTTTATTGTTGTGGCCTTAACAATAAAGCAACTTATCAAGTTAACAATACCCGATAATTATGCCTGTTTACAAAGATCAAATGAATCGTTCGGTAGATATACCGGCCATGCCTAAAAGGATCATTTCGATCGTGCCGTCTCAAACTGAGTTATTGTTCGATTTGGGGCTTGATGAGGAGATTATTGGCGTTACCAAATTCTGTGTGCATCCAGCCGACAAGGTTAAACGAAAAATAAAAATAGGCGGAACTAAAGCACTAAATATCAATTCAATAAAAAAGTTAAACCCCGATCTGATCATTGGCAATAAAGAGGAAAATGAAAAAGATCAGATAGAGGAGTTGATGCAGGACTTTCCGGTGTGGATGAGTGATGTTTCCGACCTGAAAGACGCTCTGGCTATGATCAGGCAAGTCGGCAAAATAACAGGGAAAGGTGCCGAAGCCGAAGAACTAACCAAATCTATCCAAACTAACTTCAATGGTCTCGAGGTTAAAACTACAGGTTTACGTGTCGCCTATTTGATATGGAGGAAGCCTTTTATAGTAGCAGGGAAGGGGACTTTTATTGACGATATGCTCAAAAGGTGTGGCTGGAGTAACGCTTTTGAATTGGAAAGATATCCGGAAGTATTTCCGGGGCAGATAGTGGAGGCAAATCCGGATCTGGTGCTTCTTTCATCAGAACCGTATCCGTTTACCGACCGGCATATTACAGAATTTCAGGCCCTGGTACCAGATGCCAATATTAAATTGGTTGATGGTGAACTTTTTTCATGGTATGGGAGCAGGCTACTGCAAGCCCCCCAATATTTTAATCAGTTGATTGCGAGCCTCAATCAGTGAAATCGTAAAAATAATCTGTAAAATACATTTAAATAACTATCTTTGCCGACTCTTAAAAACCAAATGCGGAAGTGGCGTAATTGGTAGCCGCACCAGACTTAGGATCTGGCGCCGCGAGGCGTGGGGGTTCGAGTCCCTTCTTCCGCACTGAAAGTTAAACCCGGTCAATTTGGCTGGGTTTTTTTGTTTAGGACATGGCAAAAACACCTATTATAGACTAAGCTCAAATGTCTACAGTATCTGCGACCATCTGACTTGTCCGGCGCGGCGTAATAAATTTAAGAGTATTCTGTCTTAGATTTTAGTTGTCCGTATATTGGTTTTCAGAATGCAATGGTAATTTAATCGTAAACGTT
This sequence comes from Mucilaginibacter sp., assembly GCA_019235595.1. GTDB lineage: Bacteria > Bacteroidota > Bacteroidia > Sphingobacteriales > Sphingobacteriaceae > Mucilaginibacter. The sequence goes on from JAFAKI010000213.1 coordinate 9,751, forward strand.
GTACCCTTGTCGAGTTCGCTATTTACAGTTATTGCGCCGTTTAGGGATTCTACGTGGCTTTTTACCAGGAAAAGGCCTAGTCCCTTACCCTCAACACCCAGATTAAATCTTTTATAAGGCTTGAACATATCTTCAGAGAATCTTTTTAAGTCAATACCAATACCATTGTCGGATACTGCAACCAACAAATATTCAGGTGTGGCTGAAACCGTTATTCGAACCTCTGGGTCATGTTTAGATTTATATTTTATTGCATTACTGATCAGGTTATAAAAAATACTGTACAAATAGGCTTTATGAGAAAAAAGGAAATGGGAAGCGGAAGGTATTTCGACAGTTGCCCGCGAATGACTAAGTACTTCACCAAGGTCATTTTTAACATTATTTAAGATTAATGAAAGGTCAACAGTCTCTTTTGTGAGTTCAACCGATCCGTCGGTTATCGTAAGTATTTTGCTTAAATCCTTTACAACGCTATCCAGACTGTTAACCGCTTTTTTGAGGTCGACGGTACATTTTTCCAATGTTTCAGGGTCATCCTTATCAAGCTCCAGCAAATTTGTTATGCCCATTATATTGGCTATAGGGGAGCGTAAATTATGTGAGACGACATACCCAAACTGGTGTAGTTCTTTATTTCTGGAAAAAAGATCATCGGCAAACAACTGGAGCTCTAATTCTGCTTTTTTCTTGGCCGTTATATCCCTGATAATTGCTATCATATGGGTAAACGCACCTTTTTCATCAGTGACAGGGCTCAGTGAAATATTTACCCAGAATTCTTCTCCCGTTTTTTTGTAGTTAATGGTAGTAATTTCACACTTCTGCCAGTTTTTTATAGCCGCGGTCAATCGCATCAACTCGTATTTGCCGGAATTCGGTCCTCGTAGCATTCGGGGGGATTGGCCAATTACTTCTTCTGCACTATACCCGGTCATTTGGGTGAAGGCATCGTTAACATACAGGATCAAAGGCTCAATTCGACTTTCAGGCCCTGGTTCTGTTATGATGACTGCATCGTTAGCATTAGTGATTACTGAACGCAATAACTTTAAATGATGTTCTTCCTTTTTTCGTTGGGAAATATCGTGCATAGCCCCTACAATCCTTAGGGCTTTGCCTGATTGATCCCGGATTACAAAGCCTCGGTCCGCAACATATGCATAGGTCCCGTCTGCTTTTTTATACCGGTATTCCTCTCTCCACTTACTTTCGTTACTTTTTATTATCCGCCGAATCCCTTCATTAACCCGATCGGTATCCTCAGGGTGAAGGAACGTCTGCAGCATGTCTGTCGCGGGTTGAACAGAGGCGATATCGTACCCAAAAATTGTTCTGAATCCTTCGCCCCAGGTTATTATATCTTGTGATAAATCCCAATCCCAAATGGCGTCAGAAGTTGCTTTGGACACAAACTGATAGCGCTGATTAGCTTTGTCTTCCAATTCCTTCTGTTCCATCAACTCATCATTCAAGCATTTCAGCTCTTCAGATTGTGATTGTAGCTCCTCATTCAAACATTGAAGGTCATCCGCTTGCCTGTTCAAATTATCAATATGATCAAGAAGCACTTTTTTGAGGTTTTCAAAATCGTCGGACAGCCGCTGTACTTCAACGCTGCGCGTTTTAATAGGATCCTTTGAAGGTAAATAATCAGTTTTTTTGAAATCCGACTCCCTAAATGCATCCATCCTTTGATCAAGCTCCTTTATATCCGCGGTAAGAAATTTTGACAGGAACGCGCTTAAGATAAATGCAGAAATTATGAAAACTAAACTGATTATGACCATCAGCGTAGTAAGCCGGCCATGAAAATGTGCAATGGCTTTTAATGATTTGTCCTCAGCACCGTCAAAGACCGTACTGAACTGATAAATATAATGCTGTGTTTGCGGCACAAAACCGGCATTCCCGAAAACTCCTAAGGTATTCGTATAGCCCACCAAAGCCTTGAAAGCGCTTTCATAATTCTTTAACTCTAAATAGGTGCTGTCTTTAGCGGCCCTTAAACGGATCAGCGAATCGATGGTGCCATAATACTCTTCGGCATACTTTTTTTGACCGCGCATGATAAAGTCCTTCTCATGGCGTCTGAGCTGGAGAATATCGACACGACTTATTTTGCCGTGATCTTCTATCCAGTGGGCATGCGCTCTCATTTCTCCCTCTGTTCCGTAGTCAACGAAGCCTTTTTTGAAATAGAGATACCGGAGCTGATCGCCAGATTTTATAATAGCCTTATTTAGCCTCTGCAGCGTTTTAAAATTACTATCCACAGCCAAATTCTGGTATTCTTCATTTTTCTGAAGAAAAGAGAGGCTGGCGAAAACTGTTTTTTGAATGGACAGGAATCGATCGATGTCCTGTTGATGTCCCGTTTTATAAAATATGGGGTCATGAAATCCGACAATCATAAACCTATCCAACGAATTTACGCTTTGAAGGTAATCTGCCTTTATGTTATTCAATTCTAATGAAAACGCGCGGAGTTGTTTTTGCTTGTAGTCAACAAAAAAATAAACGCACGCCCAAAGAATAAATAGCAGCGTAAACGACAAAAAGCACAAAAAAAGCCTTGTTTTAAAGGTGTAATTTGGAAGGGGAAACTTAAAATTCATTTGTCCGCTTTAACGATCAGTTTTGGGTTAAGTTGTTAAGTGAATATTAATTTTTAAGAAATCTTTTATCTGGGCTATAATACCGACTCCAAACTAAATAATTACCGATCTTCTTCCAGTATCTTCTTTTTTTTAGTTTAAATCGACCCGGGGGCAAGATTTCCTTCTACCGCACTGAAAGCGAATAACGAAATTCGCTTTTTTTAATTTATATGTTCTTGCTATACATGGGCGCGTAACCCCTGCGTCAATTTTAAATCAAATATCATTTCAAACAGGCGTATTCCTTATATTTGTTTTACCTTAAAAAAAACACAAAAACACACTTATTCTTTAAACCCAAGCCCATGAAAACCAATATTGGAATTTCCGATGAAAACAGGAGCGCCGTTTCAGCCCAACTCGCAAAATTATTAGCAGACGAATTTGTATTATACACCAAAACCCGTAATGCACATTGGAACGTCGAAGGCCCTGATTTTCACTCGATGCATTTATTTTTTGAATCACAATACGAAGAACTGGACGATATTATGGATAGCGTTGCTGAACGTATCCGCATGATTGGTCACTATGCTCCGGCTACTCTAAAAAGCTTTTTACAGCTAACCCATCTGGGTGAACTTACTGAACGATCAAATGACAGCCTCGGTTTTATCCGTGAATTGGTTGAAGATCACAACAGCATTATCGAATTTATCCGTGGCAATATAAACCCGTTTGCCAATAATTACGGTGACGCCGGCACCAGCGATTTTATCACCGGGCTGATGGAAACACACGAAAAAATGGTGTGGTTCCTGCGCTCACACTTGAAATAACAGCTACTACAGATCATAAAAGCGGGCAGGTAGCTAATAAGTTACCTGCCCGCTTTTTTTAAATTATATCAGATGAAAATATTAGGACTTATTGGCGGCATCAGTTGGGTATCCACTATTGATTATTACCGGATGATCAACCAGGGCATCAACCAAAAACTTGGAGATCTTAATTTTGCCGAGTGCATCATCCATTCTTTCAATTATCAGGACATTAAACGCAATAACGACGCAGAAGATTGGGACAATACATTAAGAATGCTCACCAAAGCTGGCCTGAATATGAAGAATAGCGGCGCGCAAGCGATCGTTTTATGCGCCAACACGATGCATATGATAGCAGATCAATTAGAACAAAATGTCCAATTGCCGCTTATTCATATTGCTACATCAACCGCGAACTCCATATCTGAACGGGGCCTGAAAAAAGTAGGCTTGTTGGGTACTAAATTTACCATGGAACGGCCGTTCTTTCGGGATAAACTGACCAGACAAGGCATAGAAGTGGTGATACCTGATGATAATGAACGGGATTTTATACACTACAGCATATTTGAAGAACTGGGCAGAAACTTATTTAAGGCAGAAACCAAACAATTCTATTTAAATGTAATGCATAAACTCGCAGGGCAAGGGGCTGAGGGTATCATTATGGGTTGTACCGAAATCCCGTTACTGATTGGTCAGGATGATATTGATATTCCATTGTTTGACACCACGCAAATACATTCCGAAGCTGCCGTGGCATTTGCTTTGAACGATTAGGATCAATGGCCATGCACTTTATGAAAACTTGCGGGAATAGTTTGCAAATAGGCATACATTGCATCAACATCTCTGTCACTAAGCCTTTTAAATTTAGGCATCGGCGGGTGTAAGTTTCTATGCGGTGCCTCGCCATCCTTTACCGCCTTTCTGAACTGTGATTGGGTATAATCACCAATCCCAGTCTGCTTATCAGGTGTAAGGTTTGACGCATATATCTCCATGCCTTGCCGAGTTTTAAACTTCATGCCACCTGCCATATAGCCTTTGGATTGTTCGGGATAAAGGTAATTTAGTTTGGTGACGCTTTTTGAATGGCAATGAAAGCAACCAATATTATCAACTAAATACCGGCCTGAAGCGATTGGGTCGCTTTCAGTCGGCCTGTTAATGCCCGTTTTATAAGGTAGTGGCTTTGCCATAATATTCATGGCCATTTTACCAATCAAGTTAAAATGAGTAATGCCTATGGTGGTGTCGGCAGCGGCCACAGCCGGGTCGTCAGAGCGAAGATAAACGATAATATCGTTCATATCTTCATCCGCCATGTTGGGGCGCAACATATAAGGTATGAAACGGCCATCCCTTGCAACGCCTGTTTTAAGCAGGTATCTTAACTCTGCATCGGAATATCTTGGAGGAACACCATTTGATTTGGAATTGGTAAGGTTTGCCGAATAAACCGTTCCCACAATGCCTGGTACCTCGTGAATACGCGTGCCGATAAATTTATTGACAGTTGGGTCATAATGACATCCGCCGCAAATACTATAAACCAGCACCCGGCCATGTTCCAGTGCTATTTCTGAGCGCGTAGCGGTAAAGTTTGATTCGGTGGTATCAAATTTAGTTTTACAACTGCCGATAATAATTGCAGCTGATAAAATACTTATCGCCGATATCCAATGAAACTTCCGCACGATATGATGCTATCTCACTCATTAATACACATTTAACGCCGTAATGTTTTGTAAAAGAATAAGAATCAGCGGTGCTCAAATTACTGCCACCATTTCAACGGAAACTTAATCTTATCGACTGAGCTTACCACTAAATCGGGCTTAAAGGCATAGTGATTTAAGGTGTCTTTGTCGGATATTCCCGACAGCACCAGAATGGTCTTATAGCCCATTTGTACGCCACCTTGTATATCTGTTTCCATCGTATCACCTACTACTGTGGTTTCCGCAGTTTCGAGGCCCAGATATTTCCGCGCCGAACGCATCATTACCGGGCTTGGTTTACCGGTGACAAAAGCTTTTCTTCCGGTAGCTTCTTCAATCATGGCTGTGGTTGCAGCAACGCCCAAATTGTTCCATCCTGGTTTTTTAGGTGATGGGTCGCGGTTGGTGGTGATGAATTTTGCGCCTGCCAATATCATATCAACAGCCCGTTGCACCATTT
>JAFAKI010000289.1 GCA_019235595.1 Mucilaginibacter sp.
TATGTTCACTAAAAATAAAGAGGATTATTACCCGATATTAACCATATTTTAACCAAACTACTTGTCTAAGTAGCATTATGCTGACAAAATACTATCAATAAAGGACGTTTTTTAAAAGTCATAAATTTTATAATCTATTGAAAATGAATAGCTAATTGGCTTAATTAACATTGATTTAATATTATAACAACAATCAGTTAATTTCCCATCCATAGCTTTGTACCATAATCAGATTGTTCTCATAAAAATTCACGATCATGAAAAATCAAATTCACACCGAGAAAGAGAATAAAGAAGAAGAATTAGTTCAGGAGAATCACAACGATGAATATTGGGCAAAGAAATACGATATTTCCGTTGATGAACTAAAAGAAACAGGAGATACTGATCTTTCTACCCTGATTATTCAAGCCGGCATCAAACGCAAAAGCTTTCAACCTCTGAAGGCTTGATCTATAAAATATTATACTTATTGTGAAAAACGGATTGTCTTATAAAATAGGCGTCCGTTTTTTTATTTTTTATTAACCACCATAAAACTTAATATCCTGTTTATTTTCACTTCGTAATAAAAAGCTTACATTTATTACTTGTACAAACCTGACGATATGAAAAGAAAACTATTTAATCCTATTGCATTAACCTGTTGTTTTATTGTTTTTGCTGCTTTTGTTTTGGCCGATCTGAGCGGCAAATGGGCATGCACTATTAAAACACCTGAGGGAAATGAACTCCAAGTAACCTATAATTTTAAGGTAGACGGCGACAAGTTAACCGGCACAGCTGAGACTCCTGCTGGTCAAGTAACCGTTGATAACGGAAAAGTAAACGGCGATACCTTTACTTTTAAAGTAACTGTAGATGGCAACGACTATCCACACACCGGAAAGGTTTATGCCGATTCTTGTGGTTTGGATATAGATTTTGGCGGGCAAAAAATACATACTACATTAAAACGCGCACCTGCTGATAAATAATCTCAACCTAAAATAATCTCATAGTTAAAGAACCCTGCCTTAAAGCGGGGTTTTGTTTTTTTACGACGAGTCAAAATTTTAACACTTCTTCAAAATTTGGGTTGAAATGCCTGAAGCAAAAAGTATTACTAATTTGTAACTTAGTTATCGCTCCCCTATCTAACTATCAATTATCAGCTTACAAACTTAACCGCTACAATCATGAAAAGAAAATTTTTTATCACCACCGCGTTGCTGTGCTGCTGCGTTGTTGCATTTGCTTATTTCGCAGGGATTACCGGCCACTGGAAAGGTACTTTAGTTGCTCCCGACGGCAATGAATACCCGCTTGATTACACACTTGCCTCAGACAACACCAATCTGACAGGTAAAGGTCAGTCGCCACAGGGAGCTATGGATATTACAGAAGGTAAAGTAAAAGGCGATAGCCTGTCATTTGCCATAGACGTGGGCGGTGTAAAAGTTCTGAACACCGGTAAATATTTTGCTGAAGGCGACTCTATCAGCCTGAATATTGATTACCAGGGATACAAAATGCACAGCACCTTAAAAAGAGCTGCAGACCAATAAACTAAGGTACCATGCACAAAAAAACCTGCCATCGAGCAGGTTTTTTTGTTTTTAAAGCAACCGAATGAAACTTGTTTAAGTAAAGGTTGTAAAATAAATAAATGCGCCTATTTTTGCGCCACGAGCTATGAAGCAAAAACTAACTGCCGTTTTACTCCTCTTCGCAATTATCAGCAGCAGTTTTTCGCGCTTTTTTATCTACGCAGGTTTCCAAATGAACCGGAGTTACATTGCAACCAAACTTTGCGAGAACCGCAACAGACCGTGGATGCATTGCAACGGCAAATGCTACCTGATGAAAAAGATAAAACAAGCTGAAGAAAAACAAAACAGCGCTGAACGCGAAACGCAAAAGAACCTGATACAGGAAGCTTATTGCGAAAACAACACGCAGGTGAGTTTCTATACTCGCCTGATCCGGGAGATTTTAATCCCAAATAACCGCATCGAACTGCCACAAGGCCACGGTGCTATCTTCCGTCCGCCCCAGCTAGGGTAATCCTTTTTACTTTTCTGATTAAAAAATCTTCTTGTCATTTCGAATCTGCTGGTGGCTTTGTGCCCAGGTGCAGATGAGAAATCTTCTACGATCTGCTTTATCCCGCGTACAAGGTTTCTCCTCGCCCCAATGCATTAGCCACCAGGCTCGTCGAAATGACAATGGGGAATTTAAGCACCCCATTATTTAATTCATCCGCTAATAATTCAAAGCCAATAAAAGGCATTGAATAACAATATATTATATGAATATTTTTAAAAGAATATCGTTTTTAACCATTGTCTTCGTTTTTGCAGGACAACTGGCGAAGGCGCAACACTTGTTTACCGGCCGCGTTATCGACAGCGTCACGCGTCAACCCGTTGAATATGCTACTGTTACCGCTGAAGGAAAATCCATTAGCACTAATAAAAACGGGGACTTCAGGATTGTGCTGCATAAAGATAGTCTTATGCTTACTGTAACCTGCATTGGCTGTAAAAGCAAAATGGTAGCCTGCAACATGAAGGATAAACACATCGTAATACCCATCTCTCGTGGTAAAATTGACTTGCAGGAAGTGGTGATCACCCCACAACTGAGTGGTCCATCGTTCCATAATTTAAGTACACTCGACCTTAACCTTCGCCCTGTCAGCTCATCCCAGGATTTGATGCGTCTTGTTCCCGGATTGTTCATAGCTCAGCATATGGGCGGTGGCAAAGCCGAACAAATATTTATCCGTGGATTTGATGCCGACCATGGTAGCGATCTGAATGTATCTGTAGATGGTATGCCTGTGAATATGGTATCGCATATACACGGTCAGGGTTATGCCGATCTGCATTTTTTGATACCAGAGACTGTCTCAACTTACGATTTTGGCAAAGGCCCTTATTATACTGATTATGGCGATCTGACTACAGCAGGTTACCTGGCTTACACCACCAAAGACGCTTTGGATAAAAGCATGATCAGTGTAGAAGGCGGGCAATTCCATACCTTCCGCGTTGCAGGTGTGGTTGATCTGCTGGGTGAAAAAGCCAAGCAAAACGGGGAGAATGCTTATATAGCGGGAGAATATAATTACACCGACGGGCCTTTTAAACTGCCGGAGCATTACAAACGCACTAACCTATTCGCCAAATACACCAAGCAATTGGGTGCTAACAATAAATTGTCGCTCACAGCATCTTCGTTCAGCACCAGTTGGATACCATCGGGCGAAATACCCGAGCGTGCCGTTGCAGCAGGCACTACTGCACTTGATGGCAACGGAAACCCTTACATCTTACCGATTGCTTCTCATCCGATCGATCGTTTTGGCACCGTCGATAGCGCACAAAGCGGTAAATCAACCCGAGTAAACGCCATAGCCAAACTGACCACCGACCTAAAAAACAACTGGACGATGGAAAACCAGTTGTACTATACGCACTATACATTCGCGCTTCATGTCAACTCAACTTTCTTTGCAGAAGACAGCATTCATGGCGATGAACGTCAACAAGTAGAGGCCAGGGATATGTTTGGCTATAATGGTAAACTAAGCAAGCAGCACAACTGGGGTAATACCTCACTGATATCAACACTGGGCCTAAACTCCCGTTTCGACCGCACTTATGGTACCGAGTACAGCCGCGTAACGGAGCAATACCAGTTTTTGGATTACAACACCCTGGGCGATATCCGGCAAAACAATACCGGTATTTACCTGGATGAAACTCTGCAAAGCGGCAAATGGTTGTTCAATATAGGCTCGAGACTGGATTACTTTAATTTTCATTTCCATGATACAACTAAGACACAGGTTGTTGTTAGTCCGAAGATCAATATTGAATATACAGCTAATGATAAAGTACAACTGTATTTAAAGGCTGGCAAAGGGTTCCATTCCAACAATGCCATTGCGGTAATTGGTAATAATGGCATTGAAACTATCCCTGCTGCATATGGCGCCGATCTGGGCCTGAACTGGAAACCTATCCCGCATTTATACATCAATACCGCCTTATGGTATTTATATCTGCAACAGGAATTTGTTTATACTGATGATGGCAGCATTGCTCCGGGCGGAAAAACCAAACGCATGGGTATTGATTTCTCGGCACGATATCAGTTGGCCAAATGGCTGTTTGCCGACCTGAACGTAAACCTTGCGAGACCACGTCTGGCCGACAGCGCCAAAAACACAGGTTACCTGGCATTGGCGCCAACGTTTACCAGCACTGGTGGCTTGGATTTTAAATTTGACAATGGCATCAACGGTGGCTTAAGTTATCGCTACATGCACAGCCGCCCGGGAAATAACACCAATACGCTGATAGCGGATGGTTATTATGTAACCGACCTGAAGCTGAACTACACCCAAAAACGCTATGAAGTTGGTCTAACCATCGAAAACCTGTTGAATACGAAATGGAACGAGTTTGAAGCTGAAAGAATTAGCCGCTTAAGAGGTGAACCAGCCCCTGTTGATCAGATGAGTTTCACGCCGGGTACGCCATTTTTTGCAAAATTGAGGGTGGCGGTGTTCTTTTAATAACCACAATTATTTGTCATGCTGAACGATAGTGAAGCATCTATTCGGTGAAGCTGTTGGGTACTGAAGATATGCAGTAAGCAGATTCTTCGCTATCGCTCAGAATGACAAGACAAAATTAAGGCATATAGCTAAGTCTTTTCGACTCGCCTTCCCAAAACAAAGAAGTAGGGTGAAAGTGCATCCACGAGTGACGGTATTCCTGGTAAGCCTGGACTTTGGCCAAACGTTTACCTTTTTGCGCGCCGGCTATACATAAACCGTCCAGATCCCAGGTTGAGGCGGTCTCCTGATCTGTAAGGCATTCATCTTTATCAATTTTAAAGCTCAGTTCCTTACCGTCAACGTGCCTGTTAAATGCATGGAAAGTGAGGCTATCATTTTCAAGCATAATGAGCAAAGGCGTGTTACCAATATTATCATTGACGACCCGGACCTTCTCCAGTTTTCTCCAGTTGTAGGCTTTGGGCTGCCTGTCAACAATCACCCCCACATACCATGATTTCCGCACCAGTGAATCTTTATTTTTCATTAGAGAATCCTTATCCACTGGCTGAACACGGTCGTAGTTTCTCAGGTCATTATAAGCGTCAATAAAATGCGTATCGGGTTGTAAAATAAGTGACGTGGGATGCTTGTCGAGCCACGCGCTAAGGGTAGATTGTTCATAGGTGATCTCCTTTAGTTTAGCGCCACTCATCGGTCCGGCAGCAGCCTCGCCAGTGGCCTGGTACCACCAGGTACCGCTGCTTTCATCCTCAATAACCGCATTATAGTGCCTTGCCCCGACCAAACGGAAATTTTGGCGCACGCCGTTAATGATCGGACTATAAACACGCCCCGAACGGCACATGGTGCAATAGGTGACCAGCACGGGCAACTTGCCAACATTATCCTGTATTTTATGATGATAGCCTAAATAATTCAACGGGTAAGCTTTGGCAACACCATCGCTTACAACACCAAGCACGAGATTACTCTCCGGCACTTTATTATCTATCGCATCAGCAAATTTGATGTCAATCGGTTCTTCAAACATAGCCGAGGCTTTATAAGCTACATCGGTTACATAAAAGCTGGCTAAACCTAATACCAGCACTGCGCCCTTTACTATCCGCCCTCTGCGGGTATTATTTCTAAAAAAGCTCAACAGGTACCAGATTAACAATAGAGCACCCGTTATACGCAGAGGTAATATTATTTTTTCAATATAATAGCAAAGTCTTATGGCTTCCAGGCTCTGACTGCCGGGAAATGGCATCAAAAGGTATGCATGGAGCAAACCCGGGAAAAACAGCAGAAACACTCCTGCCCAGAATATAAATGGCCTGGTATTCTTTTTCACATTCTCAAATTGAATTCGCCGGGTAATTGGTTGAATTAGCTAATATATTAATTTAATTAAGAAAAGCCAATTTAATGAAAGAGTCCTATTACCTGCAATTTTTACTTTGAACTTACTTTGATATAAATGTTACAACATACTTTTGTATTATGACAGCTACAGAAAAAATGAAGATCGAAATATGGTCAGATGTGATGTGCCCTTTTTGCTATATTGGTAAACGTCGTTTTGAAGATGCTTTGGGGCAATTCGGGCATAAAGACCAGGTAGAAATTGAGTGGAAAAGCTTTCAGCTTAATCCCAATATGAAGACTGATCCTACCCAGAATATCAATCAATATCTTGCTGATGCAAAGGGCTGGAACCTGGATTACGCCAAACGCATGAACGAGCATGTGACCGAAATGGCCGCTCAAGTTGGTCTTACTTACGATTTTGACAAAGCTGTAGTTGCCAATAGTTTTAACGCTCACCGGGTTAGTCATTTAGCCAAAAAGCATGGTCTGGGTGACGCAATGGAAGAAGCATTATTTAAAGCTTATTTTACGGATGGTAAAAACATTGACGATAAAGACACGCTGATTGAACTCGGTGCCTCAATCGGCCTTAAGGCTGATGAAATAAAGCAAACCCTGGATAGCCACGATTTTGCGGATGCTGTAAAACATGATATTGCCGAGGCGCAGTATTTAGGTATACAGGGCGTACCATTTTTTGTAATGAATAGTAAATATGGCGTTTCAGGCGCGCAGGCTGTTCCGGTTTTTTCTGAAACACTGGAAAAGTCATTTACCGACTGGCAGCTGGAAAATACCAAACCCAAACTTACCCTGATAGAAGGCGAAAGCTGCAGCCCTGATGGGGATTGCGGTTGATTAGTCGAGTTTCGTCGTCTATTTGGGGCTAAAGCCTATTATCTCCATAGCTAACCCGTCCCATAAATGGGACGGTAATGAATAGCATTAGGTCGAGCACCGCTATTTTTAGATTCATTGCCGTTTGGCTTCAGCCAACGGTTATCAAAAGCCGGCCAAATGGCTTCAGCCGAAAACTGTGCATTATCGATTTAAAAGCGATTGCACCCGACATAAGCAAATAAAAATTGAGTTTATTTAAAATGTTGTTACCTTTGTAATAAAGATACTTAGTGTATTTTTTACACTAATATTTATTTAAAATGGAT
>JAFAKI010000361.1 GCA_019235595.1 Mucilaginibacter sp.
TTAGATTTGAGATGTGAGATTTGAGATGTGAGACTTTTATAGCTCTACATCACGTACTCAACATCAGTTATTTTTCATTTTTATTTATTAAATATAATAATCGGTTTGAAACAAAAGATAATCTCATATCTCACGTCTCAAATCTCATATCTCTTTTACAATATCTCCTTCACAGCTACAAATCGCAGCCTTTTATAATCCGCATACCACTGACCATCCACTTCGTGGGTGGGTTGCAGCAGGTCGGTAATTTCATTTAGTATTTGTTGCAGTTCATCTGCCGGTATTTGTTGAAACAACGATGCGCCGAACATGTTGAACCATTTGGCGATGCCCTCGCGACCGTCCTGCAATAGGGTAGGTCGATCAAAGTGCGATGTAAACGTTACCCTGAAACCACCGTCTTCCAGTTTAGTTGTGTATTCGGCGGTTGACGGAAAATACCAGGGTAAGACAATGTCACCCTGGATATATCCGTACTTTCTAAGCACGGTTGATGCCGCGGCCAACATCAATTGATTATTGCCCTTGCCGCCAAATTCGCCGACAAATCTACCGCCTGGTTTAAGCGCATTGTATACGCTTTTGATCACACCATCCGCATCATGTATCCAATGCAGAACTGCATTAGTGAAAACAGCATCAAAAGACTCATCAAAATGAAAATCAGCGGCATTGGCTACGCTAAAATCCAACTCAGGATATTTAGCCTTTGCCTTCGCGATCATTTCAGGTGATGCATCAATGCCAATCACTTCAGCACCATACTCCTGAATCTGTTTAGCCAAATCACCCGTACCGCAACCCAGATCAAGAATACGCTCGCCGGCTTTTACATCCAGCAATGCCAATACACTCTCCCCGTATTGCGATACGAAAGCGTGTTTGTTGTCATATAATTCGGCGTTCCATTTCATAGGACACGATTACACTGATTATTTAGTGATTACACTGATTTTGTCATTGGTCAATTGTCATTAGTCATTAGGGTTAACCTTTCAACTTTACAACCTTCCAACTTTTCAACTACTATAAATATTCCAGCACCTTTTGCCCCATGGCAGCAGTGCCTAATATTTTTGCTTTATCGATATTCGCGTCAGCTATATCGCCGGTGCGGTAACCTGCTTTTAATGTTTTGTCGACAGCTGATGTAATACGCCCTGCTTCTTCTTTCAGGCCGAATGCGATCTCATACATCAAAGCAACCGACAGGATTGAAGCCAGCGGATTAGCTTTATTCTGACCTGCGATATCATGCGCTGAACCATGGATTGGCTCAAAGAAACCGGTACCATCACCCACAGAAGCTGATGCCAGCATACCCATTGAACCTGCAATTTGTGAAGCCTCGTCGGTCAGGATATCACCGAATAGGTTTGCGGTTACCACTACGTCGAACTTTTTAGGGTTCTTTACCAGTTGCATGGCGGCATTGTCGATAAACATGTGCTCGGTTTCTACATCCGGATATTCTGGGGCAATTCCCTGAATTACTTCGCGCCACAGGCGTGAAGTTTCCAGAACGTTTGCTTTATCCACTGAGCATAATCTCTTAGTACGAGCCCTTGCAGCTTCATAGGCTTTGCGAGCGATGCGCTCCACCTCGTAACGATTGTAATTCATCAAATCTGACGCGAAATTAGCAGTACGATTTTTCTCACCAAAGTATACGTCGCCGGTTAGCTCGCGGAAGAACAGGATATCTGTTCCTTTTAATATCTCCGGCTTCAGGCTTGATGCATTCAGTAACTCATCAAACAGCATGATCGGGCGCAGGTTGGCATACAGGCCCAGCTCTTTGCGGATCTTCAATAATCCTTGCTCAGGTCTTACTTTAGCTGAAGGATCGTTATCATATTTGATGTGGCCTACAGCACCGAACAGGATTGCATCACTGGCTTTTGCTTTTGCCAGCGTATCATCAGGTAATGAAGTTCCTGTAGCTTCAATAGCCACGTGACCCATTACACCTTCGTCAAACGTAAACTCATGACCATATTCCTGGCCGATCTTTTCTAGTACAGCCTTACCCCAGGTAGTCACCTCAGGACCGATGCCATCACCGGGTATTACTAATATGTGTTTCTTTATTCCCATTGTTTTTGATTACACCGATGCAATAATGGATTACACCGATTTTTATTTCAATGTCATTGCGAGGAACGAAGCAATCGCGAACTTGCAGAGCGGCTCTGTATAGTATGCGATTGCCACGCTATCGCTCGCAACGACAATTTTTATTTAGCTTTCGCCTTTCAGCTTTAACCTTTCACCTCAAATTACGCTTCCACAACCTGGTTCTCAGGGCGCAGGCTGCGTACGGTTTTACCTGCTTGCCACATTTCGCTTTCACGCAGTTCTTTCAATTCTGCATCCAGTTTCACGCGGTAATCAGGCTGACTGTTTGAGTCGATTGAACGTTGTGACTCTTTGCCGGTAGCAACGCTTTCGTACAATTCTTCAAACACTGGCTTAGTAGCGTCACGGAATTTCTTCCACCAATCCAAAGCACCACGTTGTGCTGTAGTTGAGCAGTTAGCATACATCCAGTCCATACCGTTTTCTGCTACCAATGGCATTAACGATTGAGTTAACTCTTCAACAGTTTCGTTGAATGCTTCTGAAGGCGAGTGGCCTTTGCTGCGCAATACATCATACTGAGCGGCAAATACACCCTGTATACAACCCATCAACGTGCCACGCTCGCCGGTTAAATCGCTGTAAACTTCTTTTCTGAAATCAGTTTCAAACAAATAGCCGCTGCCTACTGCAATACCTAAAGCGATAACTCTGTCTTTAGCTTTGCCGGTTGCATCCTGGAAGATAGCGAAGCTTGAATTCAAGCCACGGCCTTGCAGGAACATGCGGCGCAGTGAAGTACCTGAGCCTTTAGGTGCCACCAGGAATACGTCA
>JAFAKI010000049.1 GCA_019235595.1 Mucilaginibacter sp.
TTACCTATTATGCGCAAACAGCGTTCGGGCAGTATTTTACAGATCAGTTCTGTGGGCGGAAGGGTTGGCAATGCAGGCTTAACCATTTACCAGGCTGCAAAATTTGGTGTGGGTGGTTTTACTGAAGCACTTGCCAAAGAAGTGGCCCCGCTTGGTATTAAAGTGACCAGCGTGGAACCAGGTGGCTTCCGTACCGATTGGATATCTACAGCTTCTACGGTTTCTATACCTGATATAGATGGTTATGAGCAAACCGTTGGTGCAAGAAAAGCGTTATTTGGCAGCGACAAATTTGTGCCAATGGGTGATCCTGCTAAAGCAGCGCAGGTAATGATTGAACTAGTCGATCACCCTGAACCTCCCGTACATTTGGTATTGGGAAGCGAGGCTGTTGCATTAATAAAACAAGCTGACACCAATAGAAGTGCAGAGATGGAGAAATGGATTTCTGTAAGCCATTCAACAAATCATGATGACGCAGAAAATCCACTTGAAACCGAAGCAGGCAAAGCTCTGTTTGCTTCAAAAAGATAAATGAAATTTCTTTGCTTCCTTTATGATAAAAATAACTCATAAAGGGGCAGAGATTTATAGATTTGACTATGCTTTTATCAACGGATAAAAAATTACCTTCTATCGCTTATTCCTGTTATGTAAACCGTAGCAGGGAGGGCGAGCAATTTGTTCCAGAGCACGGGTTTACCTACCAGGTGGCCGGTACCATGATAATGAATGACGGTAATAAGGAATATGTTTTTGACGAAGGCAGTTTCAGATTTGGCAAGAGAAACCACTTAATGAAATTTCTAAAAGTTCCGCCGGAAGGAGGGGAGTTTAAGTCGCTTTCGGTACGGTTAGATCAGCAAACACTTCGCAATTTCAGTATAGAGTTTGGTTATGCATCAGAGAATCACGTTAATGGCGACACGGTTTTAAGGCTAAAGACCGATGCTCTATATAAGAATTATATGGATTCGCTATTTCCATATTTGCAGCTCAACGGGTTGGATAACGAAAAGCTATTGGCTAATAAGTTGAATGAAGCGATCTTACTGTTGTTAAAGGTAAATCCTGAATTGAAAGATATTCTGTTCGACTTCAGCGAACCCGGCAAAATCGATCTGGAAGCTTTTATGAATAAGAACTTTCATTTTAATGTAGAGCTTAATCGGTTTGCTTATCTGACAGGTCGGAGCTTGGCAACATTCAAACGCGACTTTGAGAAGATATTCCATCTGTCACCCAGTCGCTGGCTTTTGCAGCGCAGGTTGCAGGAAGCTCATTATATGATCAAAGAAAAAGGCAAAATCGCTTCGGATATTTATCTCGAGTTGGGTTTTGAGGACCTTTCGCATTTTTCTTTTGCATTTAAAAAGGCTTATGGCGTGGCGCCATCAAGAGTTTGACATTTTTAAAAATCCTAGATTATGAATCCGCAAGGCATTAATATTTATCACAGTAAATATTCAGTAAAGGAAACTATTGATTATTTGCAGGTATTTTTAGAACAGCATGGCGCAACTATCTATGCACGCATCGATCAGCAGGACGAATTGAGAAAAACCGGGCAAACCATTGCCCCGCTTGAGTTTTTGATGTTTGGCAACCCTAAAGCGGGAGGCGCATTGATGGCTCAAAGTCCACTGGTAGCGCTTGATTTGCCGTTAAAAATAATCGCTTGGGAGGATGACAACAGCAAGGTTTGGTTGGCTTATAATGATGCAAGATATATTGAGGATCGGTATAACTTATCGCACAATGAGAATACGCCTTTAAATCTCGATAAGCTGATTAATACAATATTGGGAAGTTAATCGCCTTCTTTCTTAATGCCTTTAAGCAAAGCATAAATAGCCATCGCGTTACCATGCCCAAGTGCGTAATCATCTTTGAGCCATTTCAAAACATCGCCAGCTTTAATAGTTGATTTCAGTTCGCCGTTTTGGGTGAAGCCTTTTTGCTCGGCCATCAATTTAAAATCATCAGGGCTTTTACCGGTTTTGGTTTGGATATTGTCTAAATAAGCTTGAAAGGACATGAGTAGTATCGGTTTATTGGTGAATCAATTAAGAATGACAAAAGTAGGCAGAAGAAATTGCAGATCATTATCACGACTTTTAATATTATATTAGTTGCGTTAAAACTATACCTTATAATAATTAATGCGCTTAAGACAAAAGTTACCTGTAAGCTATCTCCTGTTTACTTTTAATGGCCGCATATCAAGGGGGATTTACTGGACATCCGCTATTTTTTATTGGTGCACCTTTTATATACTCTATAACCTTTTACTGTTTACCATCGGCAGCGGCGCTACTTTTGTGTTGTATCCTTTGCTGTTCTGGATCATTTTTGCCACGTCCGCTAAGCGCCTGCATGATCAGAATAAATCTGCTTACTGGTTATTCACTGTTCTGGTTCCGGTTTTTGGACCCCTATTTCTGTTTTGGTGCCTGGGCTTCAAAAAAGGAAATCCATCACCCAACTATTATGGTTCGGTTCCGGGTTCTGCTGCCGATTATTTAAAAAATGATGACGGCAAAGAAATACCACATCTGAAAACTGAAGAAAGAATTATTGATGATGTAACTAAGCTCAACCCCGTACTGGTTTCAAAAATACTGAGGCCGCAATCGGTTGAGGAGCTTTGTGAGTTCGTTAAAAATACAAACGGGCCTATTTCCGTCGGAGGAGGAAGATTCAGTATGGGAGGCCAAACCGCCAGTCCACACAGCGTTCATATCGATATGCGAAGGCTGAACCAGGTGCTTGATTTTTCAAAAGAAGACAAATGGATAAAAGTGCAGGCCGGTATACGGTGGTGCGATATTCAGCAATATGTGGATGAACATAATCTGAGTGTGAAAACAATGCAAACCTACGCCAACTTTACTGTTGGCGGTGCATTGAGTGTCAACGCACACGGAAGGTACATGGGGCTGGGTCCGGTGATTTTATCTGTCAGATCAATAGATGTTGTTTTGGCTGATGGTTCACTTGTCCATGCAGCACGCGAAGAAAATCCGGAGATATTTTTTGGGGCGATAGGCGGATATAATGCGATCGGAATTATTACTCAGGCAGAGCTGGACCTGGCAGATAATGTCGCTATTAAGCGTATTGATAAAAAAATGAAAGTGGAGGAGTATAAGGAGTATTTCTTTCAAAATATCAGGAATAACGGTAAAGCAGTTTTTCATAATGGAGATATTTATCCACCCAATTACAAACGTGTGCGGGCTATCAGTTGGATAGAAACAGACGAAAAGCCGACCGTCAAAACGCGTTTGATGCCATTGAAAGAATCGTACCCATTGGAGCGATATTTTTTATGGTCGTTTACCGAAACGCCTTTGGGCAAATGGCGGCGTGAATACCTGATCGACCCACTGCTTTTCAGGGGTAAAAAAATACATTGGCGTAATTATGAAGCGGGTTATGATGTTGCCGAACTGGAGCCGCGTTCGCGGACGGATAGCACTTACGTTTTACTGGAGTATTTTGTTCCTGTGCAACGGTTTGATGAATTTGAAAGCTCAATGGCCGAAATTTTCATACGGTATAATGTGAATGTGTTAAACGTTTCCATTCGACATGCCAAGGCTGATCCCGGATCATACCTTGCCTGGGCTCGCGAAGAAGTATTTGCCTTTGTAGTATACTATAAGCAGCGTACTGACCCGGCATCAAAAAATGCAGTTGCTATTTGGACACGAGAACTGGCCGATGCTGTCATTGCAGTAAATGGGGCTTATTATTTGCCCTACCAGGTTCATCCAACCTGTGAACAATTTCATAAGGCTTATCCCAATGCACGAAAGCTTTTCGAATTAAAGGCCAAGCTTGATCCTGACTGCAAATTCAGGAATACACTATGGGATACCTATTATCAACCATTAAAACAACTGAACCATGTCTGAAACTACATCAGAGTTTAAAGCTGTATTTAACGATACTAAATGGAGTGATGATTTTTATCGCTTTCTGCAGGTAATATTCCATTTGTATCCTGAAGCGAAATTTCATCAGTTGATGAAAGATGAAACTTCATCTCATAAGACAGATGAAGAGATCTATAAATCGGTTCAAAGTAAGCTATCTGGCATTAAACCTTTTTTATCAGAATTAACCTATGCTTTGCCGGCTCTAAAAAAACAGAAAAAAGAAATATCGCTGCAAACGCTTTCATTATTAGGTGATAAAACTGTCATCAATGGTTATGCGGAAATCGGCTCGACAGGGAGATATATCAGTCAGCTGCGAAAAATGACAAAGGTGAATGAGCCGGTCTACGTGATTAACGATCTGGCACCATCCAATTCACCGGCTGATGTAATGGAACGCGGGCAATTGGGAAAGTTAGGCACTTTTGTTCAATTGGATTATAACCCTTTAAGCGGGCAGATAGCCAAAGATAGCCTTGATGTAGTAACTTGTTATATCGGATTGCATCATTGCCCGGTTGCTAAGCTGGACGATTTTGTAACCTCTATTTATGAAATATTACGTCCTGGAGGATTATTTATCATTCGCGACCATAATGTAACTACCCCGCAGATGGCCACTTTTGTTTCGTTGGTACATACGGTTTTCAACCTGGGGCTGAACGAAAGCTGGGAGTTTGAGCAAAAAGATTTTAAGAACTTTAAGTCGGCTGATGAATGGTCGTCAATCATCTCAAAAGCCGGATTTAAAGATGCTGGTAAGCGAATTTTACAAGATAAAGACCCGTCTGATAATACCCTTATGTTATTCAAAAAACCATAGTCATGAGAAGGCTCCGCATATTAACTGTTATTGCTGTTTTGCTGGCCATTGTGGTTTTTTTGATAAAGAACCGCAAGCCATCAACCGTAGTAGCCGGCAAGGGATTACTTGTGGATAAAGCCTGGATGATCACCAATCAGCATCCGTTGACCGCGCAAAAAGATGTGCGGCCGCCAGATCAGACGTTTTTGACTTATCCTGAATGGTTTTTAGTGTTCAGCCCAGCAGAACAGGCTGATTATCTTAAAACACATACTTCAACCACGTTCCCGTATCTGAAACATGTTGACCAGATGTGGAAAGGATATCACGTAATGTACAACCAGATAAAGGGCAACTATCCATTTAACACAGGTTATCATTTAATGATTGTCGTAATTACGGGTAGCACAACGGTGGAGTACGGCATAAAATCGTTCTATGAGACGATAATAGGCCGCATTACTGATACAAAAGAAGCAATCACTGACGAAGACAAATTCAATGCAGGGTATGAAGGTAGCTACGTGAAGTTTATTGAAGATTTACCCTGGTATGAGTATGATTTTAATCATCAACTCAAATCATTATGGTCAAATACTTCTCTCACTGGCCCGTATATGTTCCGCAAATGGGAGCGTAAATATTATCTTACAACCGAGCTGATGATCAAAAGCGGCTACGGCTGGCTGATAAAACTAGCAACGAAATCGGCTTATGAGACAGCTTTACTCAACACTTCGGTAGTAACTGAGAAGCTACCTGTTGATCTGCATAATTACCCTGAAATAAGTAACGCAAAACACCTTCCCGATGGGAGTATTATGATGGATTTGCCGCGGTATGCCAGGTTCAAACAATCAGCGGGTAAGTTGGCGGGAGATAGTGTTAGTTTTAAGGAAATAGCCGGGAATACAGGGGCGATTTTGCTCACTGTAATAACCAAAGATACCTCGATCAAGCAAGAGAATACGAAACAACTTTTTTATCAGCCAATTTATACAAAACCTGGTTTGAATCGGGTCGCCTTGGTTACCACCGTTTCTCATCTAAACGAAGCGATTATGGAACTTATTGAAAACAAGGTAGTTATTGAGCATATATACGATTTCTAACACTGTTAAGTAAAATGACAATAGGATGGTACTATCTTCCTGAAAACGTATTTACCTTTGCTTAACACTGTTAAATAAATTTACGGTTGTAAAAAATAAAATGGGAAGTAAGGATAGAATATTGCGATTAAAAGAAGAAACCAGGATCAATATCCTGGACGCTTCGCTGGACATCGTGAAAGAGGAGGGATGGCAGGCACTAAGTATGCGCAAGATTGCTGACAAGATTGAATATACCGCACCGATCATTTATGAATACTTCGCTAATAAGGAGGCGATATTAATGGAGTTAACCCGCAAGGGGTTTTTATTATTGGCAAGGGATATGAAAGAGGCAAAAGAAAAACACCGCCTGCCTGCCAAACAAATTGAAGCGATGTGGCTAGCCTACTGGAACTTTGCATTCACACACAAAGAATTTTATCAGTTAATGTTCGGCGTGGATGTAAACTGTTGCGAACTGGCCCAGATCATGCCGGAGGCAGAAGTGCCATTCAATATAGTTACTGAGGTTATCCAGGAGATCATGGCGCCTCAAAACCCGAGCGAGGATGATGTCTGCGTAAAATATTACACCTACTGGTCGGTGATACATGGTTTGATTTCGATCAACCTGACAAGACGAACTACATCAGACGAAATTAATCGGGAGATATTAAAAACAGCCATAAGCGGCCTTACGCGGTCATTGTCTGCGTAATTTTTTGAATAAGATTTAACACCGTTAAATAATTTAATAACGTTAAAATAACAAAGGTTTAACACCACATCTAACATATAATAACAATGGAAAATCGATCACTGTCACACTTATCAAACAATGTTAAATATTTTAACATTGCAATGGCGATTCTTTTGGGCCTGATGATGCTCATCATATATAGCTGTTCTTCAAGCCCTGCGGCTGCACCGGCGCCGCCGCCACCATCACTGCCGGTTGAAAGCATCGTTTCAAGTACGGATACTACTTACCAGGAATATCCTGCATCAGTAGAAGGCACGGTTAATGTTGAAGTCCGTCCGCAGGTAAGCGGTACTTTGGATAGAGTTTTTGTTGACGAAGGCGCCTTCGTAAAAGCAGGAGAACCTTTATTCAAGATTAACGATCAGCCTTACCGCGCTGCATTAAATAATGCTATCGCTACTCAACATGCTGCTGAAAGTGCTGCTGCAAACGCTCAATTGGAAGTAGATAAATTAACCCCTTTGGTTCAAAACAAAGTAGTATCCGACTATCAGCTTAAAACTGCAAAAGCAGCCCTGGAAGTTGCAAAGGCAAACATTGAACAGGCAAAAGCAAATGTTTCAACCGCACAGATTAACCTGGGATACACTTTAATTAAAGCTCCTGTAAATGGTTATATCGGCAGACTGGAAAGAAAACAGGGTAGCCTGGTTGGCCCAACTGATCCTCAGGCTTTGACCCAGTTATCAGACGTGCATGATGTTCATGTTTACTTCTCATTGAGCGAAAAGGACTTTGTGAACTTTAAAGAACAATATCCCGGTCAAACTTTGAAGGATAAACTGAAACAATTGCCTTCAGTATCCTTATTACTTGCTGATAATACCGTTTATGCAAAACAAGGCAAGGTGGATATGATAGACGGTCAGTTTGATAAAACTACCGGTGCAATCACCCTTAGAGCAAATTTCGAAAACCCACAAGGTTTACTTCGCTCTGGTAATACTGGTAAAATTCGCCTGAGCTTGCAGCATAAAGACGTGTTGAAAATACCTCAATCAGCTACTATTGAAGTACAGGATAAAATATTTGTATTCGCCGTTGCCGATAGCAATAAGGTAAAGAAAACCGCCATCACCGTTGTTGGCAAAAGCGGTAACGATTACCTGATAAAAGACGGCTTGAAAGTTGGCGACCAGATTGTGCTGAGTGGTTTCGACCACCTGCAGGACGGTGCCGTAATTCATCCTGAAAAAGCAGCTAATAATAAGCTTGCTGCTAACTAAAACTTTTTAGCCTCGCCTAAATCCTCTCCAAAGGAGAGGGTTGTTTTAAGTCCTCTCCTTTGGAAAGGGCAGGGTGAGGCCAATACATTCACATAAACACTACGATCATGTTAAAGAAATTTATAGAAAGACCGGTATTGGCTACAGTTATCTCCATCATTTTGGTGATACTGGGTCTGCTTGGTCTGTACAGGTTGCCTTTGCAACAATTTCCCGACATTGCGCCGCCCTCAGTGCTGGTAACAGCCATCTATCCGGGCGCCAATGCCGAAACCGTGCTGCGTTCAGTGGCACCATCATTGGAAGAGTCTATCAACGGGGTGGAGAATATGACCTACATGAGCTCTACCGCAAGTAACGACGGTACGCTGGCCATCACCGTATACTTCAAATTAGGTACCAATGCCGACCAGGCCGCCGTAAACGTGCAGAACCGTGTTGCCCAGGCTACCAGTCAGCTGCCGGCCGAAGTGGTACAACAAGGTGTTACAACTGCTAAGCAGGAAAATAGCTTCATCATGGCTATCGGTATGTATGCCGAGGACGAAAAGAAGTATGATCAGACTTTTATAGCTAATTATGCACAGATCAACATTATTCCGGAACTAAAACGTATTCCGGGTGTAGGATCGGCTACTATCTTCGGCGGTATTAAGGATTACTCTATGCGTGTATGGTTAAACCCAACACAAATGGAAACTTACCATATTACTCCGACTGAGATATTTGCCGCTATACAGGATAAAAGCTTGGAAGCAGCTCCCGGTCGTTTCGGTGAGAGCAGCAAACAATCATTTGAATACGTAATTAAATACAAAGGTAAATTGGCCAAGCCGGAGGAGTACGAAAACATACCTATACGCTCTAACCCCGACGGTTCGGTATTACGTTTGAAAGACGTTGCCCGTGTTGAATTGGGAGCCTATTCTTATACCAGTTTAACCCGTTTAAACGGTAAAAAAGGTATCGGTATCGGTGTGATCCAGTTATCCGGATCAAACGCTAACCAAATCCAGATTGCCATCAATAACGTGATGGAAAAAGCCAAAAAGGATTTTCCTGATGGTATAAAATACAATATTTTCTATAGTACCAAAGTTGCCCTGGATGAATCCATCAATCAGGTTGAACATACACTGATCGAAGCATTCGTGCTGGTATTCCTGGTGGTGTTCATCTTCCTGCAGGATTTCCGCTCAACGCTGATACCGGCAATAGCCGTGCCTGTGGCGATTATCGGTACGTTCTTCTTTATGTCGATCTTCGGTTTCTCTATCAACCTGCTGACTTTGTTTGCATTAGTGTTAGCGATTGGTATCGTGGTCGATGACGCCATTGTGGTAGTTGAGGCAGTGCACGCCAAGATGGAACATAAGCATCTCGGTCCTAAAGCTGCAACGTTGGAGGCTATGCATGAGATCACCGGAGCTTTGATATCAATCACTTTGGTGATGGCAGCTGTGTTCCTGCCGGTAGGCTTTTTGGAAGGATCAACAGGGGTGTTCTATCGTCAGTTCGCCTTTACTATGGCAATTGCGATCGTTATTTCAGCCTTGAACGCATTAACACTTAGCCCTGCGTTGGCAGCTTTGTTCCTAAAGGAACTTCATACTGATGAGGATCAGCCTAAAACAACCTTTAAACAGCGTTTCTTTAGAGGATTTAATGCCAGCTTTAATACAATAACAGATCGTTATACAAGCGGACTAAAATTCCTGACAAAAAATAAATGGGTTGCCATGACTGGTTTGGCCCTGATCACACTAGTAACCGTTTGGATGATCCGTACAACCAAAACAGGATTTATCCCTACAGAAGATCAGGGTTTCATCGCCATTGCGGTAAACACACCATCCGGTACCTCCCTGGACCGCACGTCTAAAGTGATGGAACAAGCTGAGACTACTGTGGGTAAATTACCTGCTGCGCGTTTCGTTACTTCTGTACCGGGCTTTAACCTGTTGACCAGATCAAACAGCCCGTCTTCAGCGATCTTCTTTGTATTGCTTAAAAAGCCGGAAGAACGCGGTAAGTTGAAGGATATCAACGGCATCATGGAGCAGATCAGGGGCGAACTGAATAACGTTCACGGAGGTAGCTTCTTCGTGTTCAGCTTCCCTACAGTTCCCGGATTCAGCAACGTAGAAGCACTCGACTTTGTGTTACAGGATAAAACCAGTGGCAAATTGGATAAATTCAGCGGCGTAGCCAACAACTTTATCATGGAGTTGATGAAGAAACCGGCTGTGGCTTATGCTTTCACTTCATTTAAGGCTGATTACCCTCAATTACAATTAGAAGTTGATGACGATAAAGCCAATCAGTTGGGTGTGAACGTAAAAGACATTCTGCAAACTATGCAGGTGTATTTTGGTAGCGCACAGGTATCCGACTTTAACCGCTTTGGTAAATATTACCGTGTTCAGGTTCAGGCTGATATAGCTGACCGCGCTGATCCATCGTCTATCGACCGTGTGTTTGTAAAAAACAGAACAGGGGAGATGGTGCCGATCAACACACTGGTGAAACTTACCCGCGTTTATGGTTCAGAAACAGCATCACGTTATAACCTGTTTAACTCTATCGAGATCAACGCGATCCCTAAACCTGGCTTCAGCTCAGGAGAGGCGATAAAAGCGATAGAAGAAACAGCCAAAGAACAATTACCATTAGGGTATACTTACGACTTTACCGGTCAAACACGTGAAGAGATATCTTCAAACGGTCAGTCTGGGATAGTGTTCATGTTGTGTCTTGTGTTTGTGTACTTCCTGTTATCAGCACAGTACGAAAGTTATATCCTGCCATTTGCGGTTATCCTTTCTATTCCTACAGGTGTATTGGGCGTGTTTACAGCAATAGGTCTGAACGGTATTGAAAATAACATCTATGTACAGGTAGCATTGATCATGCTCATCGGTTTGCTGGCTAAGAACGCGATCCTGATCGTAGAGTTTGCGGTGCAGCGGCGCAGGCACGGTTTATCCTTAATATCTGCGGCAATTGAAGCAGCAAAATTAAGGTTAAGGCCAATTATCATGACCTCGCTGGCATTCGTGTTCGGTTTGTTCCCGATGAGTATTGCAACCGGCCCTTCTGCGCAGGGTAACCACTCTATCAGTATTGCCGCAGCAGGCGGGATGGTATCTGGTGTTATACTGGGTTTGTTCATCATACCGGTGTTGTTTATCATCTTCCAGCATATACAGGAAAGAATAACCGGCGTACCGGTAGCTGTACTGAATGATGGTGAAATAGATACACACCACGATCACCTGAACGGAAATCATGTGCCTGCGATTGAAGAAGCAGAAACTGTTTAATTTAAATTGACTAAGACAATGAAAACATATATAAGCGGGTTAGCTTTAGCACTGGTACTATTGAGCGCCTGTACGGTTTCGAAAAATGTCGAAACACCCAAACCTGCATTACCCGAAAGTTTTGGTAATGTGGCTGCAGCAACAACTGATACCAGCAGTGTTGCGGATATACCCTGGAAAAGTTTCTTTACCGACGTTACTCTTCAAAAACTGATTGATAGCGCCATCGTAAAGAACTATGATATGCAGATTGCTATCAAAAATTTGGAAGCGTCTAACTTGCTGGTTAAGCAGGTGAAATGGAACAATGTACCACAGATTGATCTTGGTGTGACTGCAAATACCTCCCGGCCATCAGACAACAGCATAAATGGTAAAAGCTTGTCACAGGCGGGTATCAAAACCAAGCATATCGAAGATTATTCAGCCAACGCTTCTCTGTCATGGGAGGCAGACATCTGGGGCAAGATCCATAACCAGAACAAAAGTGCAGTAGCGGCTTATTTGCAAACCGCTGAGGCGAAAAAGTTGGTGCAAACCAATATTGTAGCCAGTGTTTCGCAAGGATACTATAACCTGATCATGCTGGATGATCAATTGGCCATTGCAAAAAAGAATGTCAAATTGAATGATAGTACCCTGCGCATCATCAAACTACAGTATGATGCAGGTCAGGTAACTTCCCTGGCTGTACAACAGGCTGAAGCGCAACGCCAGGCAGCTGCAGAGTTGGTTCCCCAGTTTGAACAGGATATCACTTTGCAGGAGAATGCCTTGCAGATTTTAGCAGGTTCATTGCCTGGCAAGATCGACAGAAGTGCGACATTGAATGATATCCATTTTGCAGATAACTTATCTGCCGGCGTTCCTTCAGCAATCCTTAGCCGCAGACCAGACGTAAGGAGCCAGGAACTGGCGCTGACCATCGCCAACGCCAATGTGGGTATTACCAAAGCCGAAATGTATCCTGCTTTGAGGATCACAGCCGAAGGTGGTGTTAACTCATTCAAAGCAAGCAACTGGTTTAATATTCCTGCATCGTTATTTGGAATAGTAGGTGGTAGCCTTGTGCAGCCTTTGCTGGATCACAAGGAGTTAAAAACCAACTTTGAGGTTGCAAAAGTAAATCGCGAAAAAACGGTGATCGAGTTCAGGCAAACCGTATTGGTAGCAGTTGGCGAGGTATCAGACGCTATGGTGAAAATAGAAAAGCTGAAAACACAGCAAACTATTGCCGAGGATCGTTTGAAAACTTTACAAAAAGCGATTAGCAACTCAAATCTATTGTTCCAAAACGGTTTGGCTAATTACCTGGAAGTGATCACAGCTCAAAGCAATGTTTTGCAAAGCGAGTTAGAATTAGCTTCTATCAAGAGGTCTGAATTAAGTGCTGTATCTGAGCTGTATAAAGCGTTAGGTGGCGGCTGGAGATAAAATTCAAGGTTGTCGAAATAGTCATATATCGTCAATTAGCATACATATCCCCGAAATAGAGCCATTCTATTTCGGGGATAATGCTTTATGGTTCTGATTATCAGGTGTATAAATGAATGGCCGGATGATTGTAATGCACATCCCGGGAAAGGGTCAAACTAAACTTACCTGGAGTAATCTCGCTATCGAAAGCCAGGCCTTTTTGGTATAACTCATCCCTTTGAACATTGAATAACAGATAGTTTTTCCAACCAGAAGCATGTTTGGTTGTGAAAATCTCATCGTATTGTCAGCTGCATCACAACAGCGTCATAAAGCTATTTAAAACGCATAATTAGTCAACTGAATTGACTAATTATGCTACATTTGTGTCATAGACTTACAAAGATGAAAGCAACTAATCAAATCATTAATCTGGTGAATAAAGTGTTCTTTACTTCACTCCTCGTGGTGCTTACCATAACTTCTGCTTCAGCACAAAATGATTGGAAACTGAGTGCCGATAAAGAAGGCATAAAGGTTTACACCAGCATCGTCCCGGATTCAAAGATTAAAGCGGTTAAAGTAGAATGCGATCTAAATACAACGCCATCTCAGCTGGTTTCGGTGGTTATGGATATCAATACCGCTACCGATTGGGTATATCATGTTAAGTCTGCCAAACTGGTTAAACAAGTATCACCTTCAGAGCTTTACTATTATTCAGAAGTTAGCTTACCATGGCCTGCAGCTAACCGTGATTTTGTGGCCCATCTAACTGTGAGTAAGGACCCCGTTACTAAAGTGGTAACCATTGATGGTCCGGCTGTTTCCGGCTATGTTCCTATAAAGAGAGGGGTTGTTCGGATTGACAACTCTTCCGGTAAATGGGTAATCACACCAATAAGCACGAGCCAGGTGCATGTTCAATACTCGATACATGTCGATCCGGGAGGTTCGCTTCCTGCATGGCTGGTCAATCTGTTTGCTACTGATGCTCCTTTGAAAATTTTTGAAGGCCTGAAAGTTCAATTGCAAAAACCAGCTTATAAAAACACGGCTTTCGCTTTTGTAGAAAACTGATATAAGCAGCGTATGCTAGGTTGCTGAAGCGTTCCCCTAATGACTTTTATCACGGTAAAGTCAGCAGCATCACTGCAATGTCACAAAACTGATTTTATTGAAATTTTTAGTCAATTTAGTTGACTAATATAGTCAACTTAGTTTACATTTGTATCATCAAACACAACAGTTATGAAAACACTAAATATCCATCTCAATCAGTCACTTTTAGACATCACTAAATTGATGATAGCTGGTGCCAGGAATTTTAAATGGAGTAGCTCGTTTGCTGTGTCAGTTTTTTCAACTGAAAGGGTAAATCACTTACTTACCCTGATAGTTAAGCAGATATTCAGCGACAATTTCAATGGATCAGATGCGGAGGTGGGTATGGTGCTGATATTCCTGAAAGGATATTTTTTATTCGCAGCCGATTTGCTGAAGAATAACATAATCACCGACCTGTTCAGAAGACTAAAAACCGGGGAATCAAATGTAGTTGTGTTCGATACAGAAAAAAATTATAGCTATAGCCAAGCCGCCTAATACCAATCACCGTAAATTATAAGATCATGAAAACCAATTATACCTACAATATCATAAAAAGTGCACTCTTGCTTTTATTAGTAGTATTGTCAACCGCCTTAATGGCCCAGCAAACTGTTGTAAGAGGAGTAGTTACTGATGCACGTACCCATGAAACCATGCCAGGTGTAAGCGTATCATTTGACGGAACTTCTGCCGGTGGTAGTACAGACGTTCAGGGTAACTACAGGATCAGCACTGAGGGAAAATATAATCGTATAAAAATTACGTTCATTGGCTATAAAACGCTTTATAAGGACATCACGCCAGGTACTTCACAAACAATCAATATTATTCTTATCGAGGACCGCAAGACTTTAAACGAAGTAGTTGTAAAAAGCGGCAAAAAGACTAAATACACCAATAAAAATAACCCTGCTGTCGAATTGATCCGCAAAGTGATTGCTCATAAAGATCAGAACAGGATAGAAAATTATAACTATGCTGAATATCAGCAATACGAAAGAGTATTATTCTCTTTAAGTGATCTTTCTGAGAAATTCAAGAATAAGAGAATATTCAAAAACTATCAGTTCCTATTCACCGAGCAGGATTCAGATGCTATTGGTGGTAAAAATCTGTTGCCAATCTATCTGGAAGAAAAACTTTCTAATAACTATTACCGCAAATCGCCTTATGTAAAAAAACAGGTGATAGAGGCCAATAAGCAGGTGAAATATGATGAGAACTTTATAGATAACGATGGGCTTAAAACTTATTTCAATCGCTTGTATATGGATATTGAGATTTATGATAACAATATCCCTTTACTTGGTAACGAACTGCTTAGCCCGATAGCTGATGAAGCGCCTGCGTTTTATAAATTCTTTATTACTGACACTATTAAAGATGTTAGTCCGCAATTGATCGAGTTGAGCTTTACGCCGCGGAACACCAATAACATGCTTTTCGAAGGTAAGATATACATTACCATGGATGAGAATTATGCCGTGCAAAAAGCCGAGTTGACCGTAAACAAAAATATCAACCTGAACTTTGTGCGTAAGATGCAGACTACTTTGGCTTTTGAAAAAACGGAGACCGGTAAGTACCGTTTAAGTCAAAGCGATTTGAAAATAGATTTCGGTATAAATAAAAATAAAGGTGGTGGTGTGTATGGCGAACGTATCGTGCTGATCAATAATTTCCAAATTAATAAACCTCGCCCGGAAACGACTTATACAGGGCCGGCACAAATGATTGCCTTTGATGCCAAAGAAAAAGGGGATGAGTTCTGGAAAGCTAATCGTCCGGACACGCTGAAACAATCACAACTCGACATTTACAAGA
This sequence comes from Mucilaginibacter sp., assembly GCA_019235595.1. Taxonomy (GTDB): domain Bacteria; phylum Bacteroidota; class Bacteroidia; order Sphingobacteriales; family Sphingobacteriaceae; genus Mucilaginibacter. Next base: position 15,506 of record JAFAKI010000049.1, read on the forward strand.
ACATAGATAGCTTACAAACTATTCCTTCTTTCCGTCGCACAATGGACTTAGTTACCTTGTTTGTGGCTGGTTACAAAAACGAAGGCCCGTTTGAAATTGGCCCTACAAATACTTTTTATAGTTCTAACTCAGTTGAAGGCTTTAGAGCGCGCCTGGGCGGTCGTACTACAACTGCCCTGAGCAAACGTTACTATTTTGAAACTTACGGTGCTTATGGCTTCCGCGATGAGAAATTGAAGTACTTCCTGAGCGGTACTTATTCGCTTAACGACAAGTCTATTTACTCTTTCCCTCAGGAGTACATTAGGGCAAGTTTCCAACACGATACCAAAATACCAGGCAACGAACTGGGCTTCGTCCAGGAAGATAACTTCCTTTTGTCTATCAAACGTGGTGAAAGCGACCTGCTGACTTATAACGATCAGTTTAAAATAGATTATGTTCACGAGTATCTGAACCATTTTTCTTACAAAGTTGAATTCAGAAGCTGGAACCAGGCCCCGGGAGGTGCATTATATTTTCGTAACACAGAAAATAATCTGCCCCACATAATTAACGATTTGCAAACCACTGATGTGTCGGTAGAGTTGCGCTATGCACCACATGAAAAATTCTATCAGGGCAAACTATACCGGACACCAATCCCTGATAAGTTCCCAATTTTTACTGTACGCTATGATCAGGGTTTTAAAGGGTTTTTAAAGGGACAATACAATTACCAAAGTGTAACCGCTGATATTACCAAACGCTTTTATTTATCCCAATTAGGTTTTACCGATGTTGAGGCTGAAGGTGGGTACATCTTTAATAATAAATTGCCTTTCCCACTATTGGATATTATTCATGCAAACCAAAGCTATGCCTTGCAATTGGAGTCTTATAACCTGGCTAACTACCTGGAATTTGTGAACGACCATTATGCCAGCATAAACGTTGACCATCACTTTAACGGTTTCTTCTTTAACCGGATTCCATTATTAGACAATTTGAAGCTAAGAGAAGTGGTATCTTTCAAAAGTCTTTGGGGTGGTTTAAGGTCTGAAAATAACCCGGCTAATGACGCATCATTATTACAATTTCCTGTAAGGGAAACTGGCCAAACCATTACACATACATTGAATAACGGCCCATACATGGAAGCCAGTGCAGGTATCGAAAATATATTTAAACTGGTACGCCTGGACTTAGTAAGAAGGTTGAGTTATCTTGACAATCCTGATGCACCAAAATGGGGTGTTAGAGCGAGGGTTAAATTCCAGTTCTAAACTTTATTTATTGGACAAAATATTTATTATATTTGTAAACCAGGTTGACTATTTGTCCATAGGAACTAAAATTGAAAAACATGTTAAACGAAGATACAACAAGGCTACCAGGCAGGTTGCTATATCTGCTGAAAAGACTATCAGACGATTGGTATTGCACTGAATTGTGCCATGCTAACCTGAAGGGCTTTAATAACTCCTACATACCCATGTTTATGAGCATAGGCACTAAAGGAATATCTAATAGTAAGCT
>JAFAKI010000221.1 GCA_019235595.1 Mucilaginibacter sp.
GTTGGAACTCTAAGCTAAAACCAACTGCCCAGGACCCGGTAAAACTGTTTTTATCCGATTTAGATAACAACGGTACAATCGACCCCATACTCACTTACAGCATAGATCAAAAGGATTATACGTTTTTAGGTAAAGGCGATATTGAAAAACAGGTGCCTATCCTGAAAAAGAAGTTTTTATATTATCATGATTTCGCTGGTAAAACAGTACAGGAAATCTTTGGTGAATCATTGAGTAATTCACCATGGGTAGCTAATTCATTTACCTCAGGAATATTTTATAATAAAGGGCATGGCAGTTTTCAATTCAAGGCTTTACCATCAAACATGCAGGTGTCGCCACTTTTTGGGCTAATGCCTCTGCCTGGAAAAGGTATAATAACAGGAGGTAATTTTTCAGGTGTAGTGCCATTTGAAGGCAGATATGATGCCGATTATGGCGATGTTTTGCTAATAGACAAAGCAAGAAATTGTAAATTTATTTCACCTGTTGCATCGGGATTCCTGGTAAGAGGAGAGGTGCGCGATATTAAGGCTATCAGGACTGCAAAAGGGACGATCTATGCAGTCGCGATAAACAACAAACCAATTGAATTTTTCAAACCAAATTAACAGAGATGAATAAAATATCCAGGATATTGGTAAGTGTAGCTGTTCTTTACAGTTCGGTTGCGCATGCACAGGATGAGTGGGTTATAAAAGCTGACAAAATTGATCCGGGGAATTATTACGGTGTTACAGTAGCCAATGGTATGATCGGGATCGTATCGTCACCAGAGCCTTTTAAAGTAAAAAATGTGGTTTTGGCCGGTGCTTATGATCTCTACGGACGAGGCAGGGTAAGCAACTTCCTGAACAGCTTTAATTTGCTCAATATGTACCTGGAGATTAATGGTCGCAGGATTGACGCAAAGAATATCCGCAATTTTAAACAGGAACTGGATATGCAGCACGCTTCGTTTACCACCACATTTGATTATGGTGACGAGGCATCCATCAAATACACCTATTATTCATTGCGTCATTTGCCTTTTACCGTTTTGATGGATATTTCCATAACAGCTAAAAAGCCTATCAACGTAACTGCAGCCAGTATAATGGAAGCACCTGATGCTTTAAAAGAGGTACAGAATTATTATAATGAGATTGATCGTCCTCACGTAACGATCAGTCTGTTAACTTCGACAGCAAAAAGCCCTACCGGTAAGCTGTTGTTATGTGCATCGAATACCTTCCTTTTCAATGAAGCGCATGGACAAGAGCCCCGTGTAATTCATGAGATGTGGGACAACAATATGCACCTGATGAAGTTCAGTAAAAAGATTGATGCGGGGCAGACTTATAAATATGCGATTGCAGGATCATCAATTACATCGGCTCATGATGCTGACCCATTGAACCAGGCTGAACGGTTAACCATGTTCGCGAAACTGGAAGGCCGCGACCGTTTAGTGCAATATCACGAAAAGGCCTGGGATGAACTTTGGAAGAGCGATATTAAGATTGAAGGCGATCCTCAATCGCAACAGGATATACACAGCATGCTCTATCATTTGTACTCATTTTCACGCGCGGGTACAGCTTATTCACCATCACCAATGGGTTTGTCGGGCTTGGGATACAATGGCCACGTATTTTGGGATGCTGATCTGTGGATGTACCCTGCCTTGCTGGTGCTGCATCCTGAGATTGCCAAATCATTAGTTGAATACCGTTATCAGCGGTTGGCCATTGCTAAGCAAAACGCATTTTCGCATGGGTATAAAGGAGCGATGTTCCCATGGGAAAGCGCTGACAGCGGGGTAGAAGAGACTCCTGTCTGGGCATTAAGTGGACCCTTTGAGCACCATATTACAGCCTGTGTTGCCTTTGCTGCATGGAATTATTATTGTGTGACCCAGGATAAGCAATGGCTGCAGGAAAAAGGCTGGCCAATATTATCAGCCACTGCTGATTTTTGGGCAAGCCGTGTCGAACGAAATAGTCCTGGTCATTACGATATCAAAGATGTAGTAGCGGCTGATGAATGGGCCGAAAATATCGACAACGATGCATTTACCAACGCTGCCGCTATTGCCAATCTGCGGAACGCCACCGAAGCCGCAAAAATATTGGGTTTGAAAGCTGATCCTGATTGGGAAGTTGTCGCTCAGAATATACCTATCCTGAAAATGGATAATGGGGTAACCCGCGAGTTTGCGTCATACAAAGGTGAGGGGATAAAGCAGGCTGATGTTAACCTGCTTGCTTATCCGTTAAAGACAATCACTGATCAGTCACAAATAAAGAAAGACCTGGAGTACTATGAAACACGCGTGCCTAACGAAGGTACACCGGCGATGACGCAGGGTATCTTTGCATTGTTATATTCAAGAATTGGCAATGGCGATAGAGCATTGCATTTCTTTAAGGATGCTTATGAACCAAATCTGAACCCGCCATTCAGGGTGATTGCTGAAACGAAGGGTGGTACAAATCCCTACTTTGCTACCGGGGCGGGTGGAATAGTGCAGAGCTTGCTAATGGGTTTTGGCGGTTTGGATATTACGCCACGAGGTATTGTACAGGTAAAAAGCACTTTGCCATCAAAATGGAAATCGGTAACTATTACCGGGGTAGGTGCGGATAAGAAGACTTACACAATTAAATGACCAATTTTAACTACTATTATATTATGAGACGTTTTCTATTTTTAGTGCTGATCGTTTCAGCGTTTTTTACATCCTGCAAAAAACCTGATTATGAAAAAATATTGCATGACCCGACTTTATACAGTCGCACTGTGCATCAGCTAAATGGCGTGGTGATGGGAAATAACTTTACGCCTGTAGTGGCGTCGCGTAATTACGCATATGCTTCTATTGCAGGTTATGAGGTAATAGCCGCTGGTAATCCGGATAGGTTTAAATCACTTGCAGGGCAACTGAACGGATTGACTGAAGTTGCTAAACCGGCTGCAGGCGAAAAAATAGACTATGAATACGCCTCTATACTTGCTTTTTGTGCGGTTGGTCAGGCTGTAACCTTTCCTGAAGGCAGTATGAAGGATTATACCGATAGCCTCCATCAGATAGCTGTAACCCATGGCATGCCATCAGGTATGATCTCTAATTCAGAGAAATATGCCAAAGCTGTTGCCGCATCCATTATGGCCTGGAGCAAAAAGGACAATTATGCAAAAACCAGAAGTGCCCCAAAATTTGCTGTGAATGATTCTGCGTGGCGATGGGTACCAACGCCGCCTGCTTATTCAGAAGCTGTAGAGCCGCACTGGGGCGAAATAAGAACAATGGTGATGCACGATGCAAAAGAATACAGCGTTGAACCGCCACCTGCTTTTAACGTTACAGATCCTAATAGTAAATATTACAAGGAAGTAATTTACATTAAAAATACCGGAGACAGTCTGAATGCTGAACAAACCCATATCGCCGATTTCTGGGATGATAACCCCGGAAAATTAAATGTAGCCGGTCATGTGATGTTTGTTACCAAAAAATTTTCGCCGCCAGGCCATTGGATGAGCGTTGTAGGTATTGGCGCTCAAAAAGTAAATGCTGATTTCAACACAACGGTGTGTGCTTATGCCAAAACAGCAATTGCATTGTTTGATGCGTTTATAGAATCATGGACGGCAAAATACAAGTACAAAACTGCCCGTCCGGAAACCATCATCAATAAGTTTTTTGATAAAAATTGGAGGCCACACCTGCAAACCCCACCATTCCCGGAGTATACTTGCGGGCATTGTACGATATCCGCGGCTGCAGCCGAGGCGCTTACCAGTGTTTTGGGTGATAAGGTGGCTTATACCGATACCTCTGAACTCGAATTTGGCATCAAAAACCGTTCATTTAAGTCATTCAAAGATGCGGCGGCTGAAAATGTTCTGGCAAGATTTTACGGCGGAATACACTTCCATAACTCGTGTGTTGTGTCTAACCGTTATGGTACCGTGGTTGGAGATTCAGTAGTAAAGAAACTGGTTATGAAAAAATAAAGAACCCGGTAAAATTTAATAAGGTAGCCCGCGATATGGCTGCCTTTTTTTATTTTAGGGCTAACCCAATTTAACCCTGACAAGATGCGTTACACGTTCCTGTTTATATTTTCGCTGTTTGTTCTGTGCAGTTGCAACAATAGTAAACAATCAGACAATTCATCTGCTATTAATGCGAAAAAGGACACTTCTGCTAATTGGGCATTACTGCCTTTTATAAAGCTAGACAGCGTTAATCCTATTCTGAAGCCGGGTGCGGGTAAATTTTTCGACCCAATCCGTAAAACAAAAATTTTGTGGGAAGAAAAGGACGTATTTAATCCGGCAATAGTA
>JAFAKI010000235.1 GCA_019235595.1 Mucilaginibacter sp.
GGCCATATTGAAACGTCATCGAATCAAACTCGCTGAATTTATAAGGCGCATTTTTAAAAACATGGGCATAGTAATAAACACAGTAGGCTACAAAGGGCACAATTACCGCACAAGCCATGAATATTCTTTTCGAGCGTGTATCTCTCATTTTTATTTAATTAGTGAGTTAGTGAATTAGCGAATTAGTGAGTTATTTAATTGATTATTTGTTGGATACAGTTTTACGTGATGCGGAAACTATCTTTAATATTTCATTTCCTTCTGTTAATAAATAGGATAAAGCTTCTTTATTAACGATTTCTGCTTCAATTAGAACTTCCATCCAAAAGATAGATTCGTCTGCTTCTTCCACAACGATTGAAAGTTTTGAATGAAATTCAGCTTTTGATCTCGCCCTGCATGCTGCTCGATAGTTTGAACCAACTGAAGAAGATGATCTTAATAATTGACGACCAATGATTTTAGCTTCTTCCGTTTTAGGAAGCGTTCTGAAAAATTTGATATTATCAATAACAAACTTCTTCGTTCTTTTCCTAAGAACTTCAGCAAAGTCTATTCTTTCATTATTTTCCATTTTATCAATCACTAATTCACTAATTCGCTAATTCACTAATTGGATAGCTCTCCCTCCCATTTGCTTACAACCGCTGTAGCCATAACGTTACCTAATACATTGGTAGCAGATCTTCCCATATCTAATAATGGGTCGATACCCAACAATAAGGCTAAACCGGCCTCGGGTATATTGAACATCCCAATCGCGCCAGCAACTACTACCAATGCCGCACGTGGTACCCCGGCCATGCCTTTGCTCATCAGCATCAGCATCAATAGCATGGATAGTTGTTGACCAAAGCCCAAATGTATACCATAAGCCTGCGACAGAAACAATGATGCAAAGGTCATATACATCATCGATCCAACCAAATTAAAAGAGTAACCCAGCGGCAATACAAAACTCACGATCTTATTGCTGCAGCCAAAATTCTCCAGTTCTTCTAATGATCTTGGATAAGCTGCTTCGCTGGTGGATGTGCTGAATGCCACCAACACTGCATCTTTAATATTATTAAGTAACGTAAAAGCACGGTTCTTCAATACAAAAAAGCTACCGGCAACTATCAGCAGCCACAATAATAATAGTGAGAAATAAAATTCACTGATAAACGACGCATAGGTTGAAATAATCCCCAAACCCTCCTTAGCCACTACAGCCGTTATCGCACCAAATACAGCAATAGGAGCCACTTTCATCACATAGCCGGTTATCTTCATGATCACATGGGCCACCGCATCCAGGAATTTGATGATGATCTCGCCTTTTTCGCCAATGGCAGCGGTTGCGGCGCCGAAAAACAATGAGAATACCACGATCTGCAATATTTCATTATTAGCCATTGCCTCTGTAAAGCTTCTTGGGAAAACGTGGCCAATAAAATCCTTGAACGATATCGTTGATTTCGTTACATCAGCATTTAAATGTCCTTCCGGTAAGGATAAATGAAGGGAACCGCCCGGTTCAAATAAGTTAACCAACACCATTCCCAATAAAAGGGATACAAACGTGGCGCTGATAAATAACAGAAGTGTTTTACCCCCTATCCTTCCCACGGCTCTAATATCACCCATTTTAGCTATACCAACCACCAACGTAGTAAACACAAGGGGACCTACGATCATTCTTATCAACCGCAAAAAGATATCGCTGAGAATATTGAATCCTTCGAGCTTACTATCGCGGGCAGTGTTGTTGTCCGTTCGTAACTGCGCGGAACTTGCCCTGCTTACTTTGAGTTGTTTGTATTCTGAAGTGCTGGTATCTTTAATGGTGGCTAACCGTGTATCAATTGTTTTTATATTCGCATCGGCAACGATTATCTTTTGGTTCAGATCGTCAATTACGCTAACGTTGTAAACATATCCTGTTGCAACGCCGAGTACCAATGCGATGATGATGTATAGGGTAAGCCTGCTTTTGTGCATAAAAATGAAAGTGCGAAACTACAAAATTTGCTAAGATATTTAAGTTAGAGGTATGAGCATCCCAAACTATGGCATTGCAGAGATAAAAAAAGAACTTCAGCACCTGGATAATACCCAGCTGACGGAGCTTTGTTTGCGCCTGGTTAGGTATAAAAAGGAAAATAAGGAGCTAACAGGCTACCTGTTGTTTGATGCCGATAATGAGCGTGCCTTTATCGATAGCTTGATTGCCGAGAGCGGATTGATGTTTAGTCAGCTGCCTTATAACAATTACCAGTTGGCTAAAAGTCTCCGTAAAATATTGAGGCTGCTGGGTAAATACATCAAGTTTATGGCCTCTAACGAAGCTGAAATTGAGATTCTTATCAATTTTTGCAGCAATTATGTCCAGTATGTAGATAAGCGGGCGTCATCAACCTACAAACCCTTACGATTAATATTTACACGTCAGCTGGATAAAATACGCAAGGCTATAGCTAAATTGCACGAGGATTTGCAGTTCGACTACAGCCAGGAGTTTAACGCCATGGTTGGCGCAGCCGAAGAAAAACTGAGATGGTTAAATATGAATGATTACCTGTTGTAACAAATTCCCCCAGCACCTATCTAAAACCTAAAAAAGTTAACTGAATTGGATACCAGAGAGGCAGTCTTCAAGCAAATATTTGAAGCTAATTCAAAGAAAATATACCATTTATGCTATGGTTATACCGGCGATGATGATGCCGCGAACGACCTGCTACAGGAGACTTTTTTAAAAGTATGGCAAAACCTGGAGAAATTCCGTAACCAGGCGCAAATATCTACCTGGATCTATCGCATTGCTGTAAACACCTGCTTAACCTACCTAAGATCTGAAAAACGACAAGCTAAGGATGAAATAACGCCTCAATTTGCCGAGAGTAAGGGAGAAGAATACTCGGAGAAGAATGAGCAGGTGGCGCTGCTTTATAAGTGTATATCGAAGTTGGAAGAATCAGAAAGAATTATTATTACTATGGTGCTGGATGAAGTGCCCTACCCTGAAATAGCCGATATATCGGGCATATCAGAGGGCAACCTGAGGGTGAAAATACATCGTATTAAACAAAAATTAACAGAGTTTTATAACCACTATGAAAGACTTTGATCATTTGATGTCCGTTTGGCAAGGACAGCCAAAGCAGGAGCAGCTTTCAGTGGAAGAGACGCTGAAGCAGGTAAAAAAAGGAATGCGCAGTATCACCAGTCAGCTGTATTGGGGTATCGTAGCTATGGTAGTTATGGTGGCGCTCACTTTTGTTATCACCATCTTCTTTGTGTTCCAGTGGTTAACATATGTGGGCCTGTTCATAATGCTGCTTACCATGATGGCCTATGCAGCCCGCATCATCCGCAACTACCGCGTGCTGAGTAAACACGATGCGACCCAAAACCCAACCGATTACCTGCAAGACCTGAAAGAATACCAGAAAGATCAGGCAAAAATTGCTGGATGGTTCTACTACCTGTATGTAATGCTTATTAGTTTGGGCTTGTCTCTTTATCTTGTCGAGATATTAAATAAT
>JAFAKI010000295.1 GCA_019235595.1 Mucilaginibacter sp.
CCTGCTTCTTCAGTGGGTATTGGGTTCAGATATTTTTTGCCCTTCATACGGGCGCTTTCAAAACTCATGCACAAGTATCGTAATAATAGCTCACCAACGTAATAAATAGTTCAAAAGTTTGTGATAAATAACTTCTGTGTCATATTACCATCCTTTTAACCAACTAATTAGGTCTCGCTATAACTCTTTGTAAATGTTTGCCGTAGTACTAAAAAAGGCTATTTTATTGTAATAGGGCGCTATTTATAACTATTCTAAATTAGTGTGTTTTACACAGTATTGACATTGAAAAGTGGTTAATCCTATTACTTTTGTTGGGTCAAAATTGAAACTGAATTGAAGCATCTAAAAATAATTGCTTTTACGCACAAACAGATTGAACTGAAAGAATTGGGAAAGCTGGTGATCTGCCAGGAAAATCTGTCTGACAAACTTCGTAGCGTTAAATCTCAGTTTGACATTCCCGAGATATTTTATTTAGCTACCTGCAACCGTGTGGAGTTCATCATGGCTTCCGATCAGGCGGTTGATAAGACATTCGCCCAAAAATTTGTTGAAGCACTGGAAATAGGCCTTTGCCCCGAGCATATGGATGTGTTCATGAACGGCGCATCTGTTTATGAAGACCAGGAGGCGCTAAATCACGTGCTGCGTACTTCGTGCTCGCTGGAGAGCCTGGTGGTAGGCGAAAAAGAGATATTGCCTCAGATGCGAAAAGCATATGAGCAATGCAAGGAAGCCGGACTAACCGGCGACTATCTGCGAATGGTGATGAACACCGTCGTCAAAACCGCCAAAGAAGTTTATACCCACACCAACATCTCCCGCAATCCCATCTCCGTCGTTTCCCTCGCTTATCGTAAATTAAAAGAACTTAAATTGCACGCTAATGCCCGTGTGTTGATCATCGGGGCTGGTGAAACCAATCAATGTCTCTCAAAATATCTGCAAAAACATAAGTTTACAAATTTTGCAGTATTTAACCGCACCCTATCAAAAGCGCAGCAACTGGCTAACGACCTGGGCGGCGAAGCTTATAAGCTCGACGCATTGAAAACCTATGACAAGGGCTTTGATGCGATTATTACCTGCACCTCTGCTGTACAGCCGATTATTACGCCGGAGTTGTATAAATCATTGTTAAACGGAGAGACCGATAAGAAAACTATCGTCGACCTAGCAATACCAAATGATACGGCGCCTGAAGTATTAACGCAATTCCCGGTTAATTTTATCGAGGTACACTCATTAAACGAAGTAGCCAAAAGCAACCTGCAGGAACGCTACCAGGAATTAGTTCACGCCGAAAAGATCATCGAACAGAACATAGAAGAGTTTGTTCCACTGATGAAACAGCGCCGTATTGAAGTAGCTATGCGTGAGGTTCCTGAAAAGATCAAAGAAATCCGCCACAACGCACTAAATACCGTATTCGCTGATGAAGTTCAAAACTTAGACGAGCATTCGCGCGAAATACTTGAAAAAGTGATCAACTACATGGAGAAGAAGTACATCAGCGTACCGATGATCATGGCGAAGGAAATACTGATCAATAGTTGAGGTTAAAGCTGAAAGGTTAAAGGTAAAAGCACTTAATCCATTTCACTTATCGGTTTTCCTATCAATACTGGTCACTTTACCGCCATCTAATACCTTTTTCCCTTTCTCCTTTTCCCTTTCACCTCCTGAAAATTTCGTCAGCCAACTTTCATATCATCAATAAATCCTGAAATCGTGTCGTTAAAAAGTTAAATTTGCGTTGCAAAAAAACGATCCCTTGGACAGAAAATTGATTATTGGTACGCGCGGTAGCGAATTGGCTCTTTGGCAGGCTAATTTTGTAAAAGACAGACTGGCAGAGCATAACGTAACTGCTGAACTAAAGATCATTAAAACCCAGGGCGACCGTATCCTAAATTTGAGCTTTGATAAGCTGGAAGGTAAAGGCTTTTTTACCAAAGAGCTTGAAGAAGAGCTTTTGGCAGGAACCATTGATTTGGCTGTGCACTCGCACAAGGACCTGCCCACTGAAAACCCTCCGGGACTCATCATCGCAGCAGTTTCAGAAAGGGAAGACCCGTCTGAACTGTTGCTGATCTTGAAGGACTGCGTGGATGTTCACCAAAAAATGTCATTGAAGTTTGGTGCTATTGTCGGCACTTCGTCCAATCGCCGTAAAGCACAATTGCTGGCTTACCGTCCCGATCTGGAAATTGAAGACCTGCGCGGCAACGTACCTACCCGTATCGGTAAACTGCGCGACGAAAAATACGACGCTATCATGATCGCCAAAGCCGGCGTCACCAGGCTGAATATTGATCTGAGCGAATTTCATGTGGAGGAATTAACCCCTGTTGAGTTGGTTCCCGCGCCTGCACAAGGTGTTTTGGCGATACAGATCAGGGAGAACGATACCGATTTATATAATGTGCTGCAAGCGCTGCATCATCCAAATGTTGCAGAAGAATTAGCGGTTGAACGCACGGTTTTAAAATTATTTGGTGGAGGCTGTCATTTACCTTTAGGCTGTTATTGCCGCAAAGATGAGGGCGCTTTCCAGGTGTTTACCTCAAAAGCTGATGAAGGCGACGAATTTCCGGATAGATTGTTTTTAGAATCAAATACTACCCAAGGCCTTGCTGAAAAGGTAGTCGCTAAATATGACAAGAAGCGTAAGCACCCGCAAAGTGTTTTTATATCGAGGGAGCTTTCGGATCATAGTTATTTTCGTAAAGCACTTGAAAAACATAGTATTGCTATAGATGACCGCTCATTGATCCGCACAGTACCCGTTATCACTAAATTGGCGCCACATGTGTTAAAGGATGCGGACTGGATATTTTTCAGTAGTAAAAATGCTATAGAATATTTCTTCCAGTTAAAACCACAATTACCAAAAGATGTAAAATTTGGTGTAATAGGTGCAGGATCAGAAGAAACGCTGCGTTTGAAAGGTTATTTTACCAGTTATGTTGGCGGTGGCATAGATACATCTGAAGTGGCCGAAGAGTTTGCTAAGTTGGCTAATGGAAAAAAAGTGGTGTTTCCCGGCGCTGAGGGTTCACTAAGAAGTATACAACATGGACTTTCAAGCGATACTAAAATCATCGACCTGCCGGTTTATGAAACGGTGTTGGAAGAAGATATAGAAGGGACAGGAGCTGATGTATTGGTGTTTACCAGCCCATCAAACGTGGATGCTTATTTCGCGAATAACTTATTAGAACCTGGTCAGAAAGTAATTGCCATAGGTAAATCAACCGGCAAAAAGTTTGACGAGATGGGTACAAAATATACGCTGCCTTTTTCACCCGACGAAGTCGGGCTGGCAGAGGCGGTGTTTGGAATATAACTGAACGTTCAATAGTTCATTTGTTTAATGGTTCATTAGTATCGCTTTTTGATGGAAGTAAATTGCATATACCAATGAACAGATGAACGAGTGAGCAAATAAACTAATATGCTACAACGACCAAGAAGAAACAGGAAGAATGAAGTGATCCGCCGCATGGTGCAGGAAACTCATGTGAGCGCGGATAATTTGATCTTCCCTTTGTTTATCATAGAGGGTAATAATCAGAAAAGCGAGGTAGCATCTATGCCGGGGATTTACCGTAATTCGATTGATAACCTGCTGCGCGAGATTGAGAGCTGTCTGAAGCTGGGGCTAAAATCCTTCGACCTGTTCCCGAATATCGAAGAATCGTTAAAGGACAAATTCGCGACCGAAAGCTATCGGGATGGTAATTTGTATGTGCGCGCCATTAGTGAGGTGAAGAAGAATTTTCCGGAGGCTTGTGTGATTACAGACGTGGCGATGGATCCTTATAGCAGTGATGGTCACGATGGTATTGTTGAGAACGGTGAAATTTTAAACGACGAGACTTTAGAGGTATTGGGTAGAATGTCCCTGGCTCATGCAGAAGCCGGTGCAGACATCATTGCCCCATCGGATATGATGGACGGTAGAGTCGGCTATATCCGCAATGTGCTGGACGATAATGGCTTTACCAATGTTTCCATCATGTCGTACACCGCTAAGTATGCCAGCGCGTTTTATGGCCCGTTCCGCGATGCGTTGAACTCAGCGCCCAAGTTTGGTGATAAGAAAACTTACCAGATGAACCCCGCCAATCAGCGTGAAGCATTAATAGAAGCTGATCTGGACGAAGCAGAAGGCGCCGACTTTTTAATGGTAAAACCAGCATTACCATACCTTGACGTAATTAAACTATTAAAAGACAATACCGAGTTGCCGATTGCGGCTTATAACGTAAGTGGCGAATATGCGATGATAAAAGCCGCGATACAAAAAGGCTGGCTGAATGACCAACGTGCCATTACCGAGGTGCTTACCAGCATCCGCCGGGCAGGTGCAACGGCTATCCTGACGTATCATGCGAAAGAGGTGCTGGAGAATAAGTGGCTGTAAAGGAGGTGAAAGCTTAAAGGCGAAAGCCGAAAGCTTTTAATGTACATAAACATAAATTAAATAATAGCTTTAAGCTTTGCGCTTTTAGCTTTCAGCTAAAAAATATGCTTGATTCAATAAAAAAGATATTTTCAGGAGGTGAGGGTGATGAACCGGTAAATACTACTGGTAAACCGGATATCAGCAGGGAGAAATCGGCTGAATTGTATGAGAAGGCCAAGACCTATTTTCCGGGAGGGGTTAACTCGCCGGTGAGGGCTTTCAGGTCGGTATACGGTACACCGTTATTTATTGAAAAGGGTGATGGCTGCCATGTATGGGATGCAGATGGTAATCAGTTTATTGACTTCTGCTGCTCATGGGGACCGCTGATCCTTGGTCATAACAATGCCAAAGTGCGCGAGAAGGTAACCGAGGTAATGCAAAAAGGTATGTCTTTCGGAGCACCGACAGCGTTGGAAAATGAATTGGCTGAACTGATCCTGAAGCATAATAAATTCATAAAAAAACTACGTTTTGTAAGTTCAGGCACGGAAGCGGTAATGTCTGCTATACGTTTAGCCCGCGGTTATACCAAACGAGATAAAATATTAAAGTTTGAAGGCTGCTATCATGGTCATTCAGATTCTCTGTTGGTAAAAGCGGGTTCCGGGTTGGTTACTTTTGGTGAGACCTCATCAGCAGGCGTACCGAAATCATTTGCCGACGAAACCATCGTTGTTGCCCTGAACGATAAGGAAGCTTTGCAAAAGGCTTTTGAAGATTTTAAGGATCAGATCGCGGCTATTATCATCGA
>JAFAKI010000089.1 GCA_019235595.1 Mucilaginibacter sp.
ATGAACGACTCATTTGTAACTACCCAGCCTGCGCCAATTGATGGGAACCAGCCAAAAGCATGATTACCATTTCCATAATAAAACGCTGACGAACCATCGTAACGTGCAGAGGCATTTAACAGGTAAGTATTCTTGTATGAGTAATTAACACGTCCAAATTCTGATAGTGAACGCGTATGTGGTTGCTGGCTTGGAAGGACTTTTTGAAATACGTTCTGAGCCGTATCAGGAAATGAACTGCGAATACTTCCGCTGGCTACATAAGGAACATTCTTTGCAAAACCGCTGGCGTAGAAGGTTGTATAATCCTGGGCGCCGTAACCCAACAGGGCTGTAATCTTATGATCTTTGATTTGCTTATCATAAGTAAGCGTGTTTTCCCAAATCCAATTGCGTGTTTGGGTATGGTCGACGGTTTGTGAAGAAGAGGTGCTTTTTTGTGCCAGCGTTGCGTAATACACAGGCGTGTATGCCCTCAACTCAGCCTGGCCAAGGTCCCCGCCAAAGCTTGTCTTGAACTTAAGGTCTTTTATGATTTTCCACTCACCATAAACATTACCAGTAAAGCGTTCATTTTTTGAGTGCTGATTAAAGAAATCGATCGTCGCTTCCGGGTTAAAGTTGTTGCCATCGCCTGTATGATAATCAGCTGGGTCACCATATGCACCCGATTTATAAAATACCGGCAATGTAGGAGCTGCGGCATACAACTGGTGAAAGATACCACCGTCAATATCTCTCGATTTACTTGATAATCCGGTCGCCGTGATGCCAACTGTTACCTTGTCAGTAATCTTAAGGTCATTAGACAAGTGAAAAGTATAACGCTGATAGTTGTTGGTTTTTACCAAACCATCCTGATCAAGATAGCCAAATGAATAGTTGTAACGGTATTTTTCGGTACCGCCATTCAATGAAACCTCGTGATTGGTAGCAAGAGCATTACGCAATATCTGATTATACCAGTTAGTACCTGTTCCATAACTCGACGGATTAGGGAACAATGGAGGATTAATATTTCCGGGTGTATTATTCAACGCTATTAATTCATTGATGGCTGTGGCATATTCTGTTGCATTGGCCATTGGCACCAGGTTGGTGGCTTTCTGCCATCCCACATAGCCGTTGTAGTTAACAACAACTCCGCCCTTAGCACCACGTTTAGTGGTGATCACGATTACACCGTTGGCTGCACGAACACCATAAATGGCAGTACTTGAAGCGTCTTTCAAAACGGACACATTTTCGATATCGGCAGTATTCAGAAAGCTGATATCATCATACCATACCCCATCTACAACGTATAACGGATTAGTGGAACCTTCGATGGAGCCCAAACCGCGGATTGTTACCTGTGGAGATGCTCCCGGAGAACCACTGTTGATGATGTTTACACCGGCTACTTTACCTTGCAAGGAGGATAATGCATTTTGAGAAGCCTCCTTGGCAATGTCAGATCCTTTTACACTGGCTACCGATCCAGTGTTATCAACCTTTCTTTGTGTACCATAACCAATTACTACGACTTGCTGTAACTGGCTGGTAGCCGGCAGCATTTTTACCGTTATCGTTGATGCTGTTCCCACGGTAACCTGTTGTTCGCCATATCCGATATAAGTGAGAACTAGCGTAGCGTTTGGAGAAGCACTCAGGGTAAATGCGCCGCTTGCGTCTGTTTGGGTTCCCGTTGTGGTACCTTTTATTAATACGCTTACGCCTATCAGGCTTTCGCCTGTGGTAGCATCAGTAACCTTACCTTTTAAAGCAATGTTCTGCGCATAGGCATAAGTGAAAAAAAAGGAACACAACAGTACCAACCCTGAAATAGTAAAGATTCTTTTCATGTGGTTTTAGAAATTAATTTAGGAATTGATATTAATTGGTTCGAATTAAGTACGAATTTGTGGAGATAATACATTTTTTACAAAAAAACGCACTCTACATTAATACATCATTTAAGAAGTAGTTTCTCAAGCTAATTTTTAAAGCAATTGTAAATAATTCATAATCAATATATTAACAATAAATTGGTGTATTCTATACATACTACATTTAAGAAGTATGGCATAGCGTTAAAAAAAAGGGTTATGAGAGGTAATGATGTAGCGTTTATAACTCCATGAGAAACTCCACCAGGTTCTTGTCATGCTCCAGGTTGAGTTTTTTACGCAGCCGGTAACGCCTGATTTCGACGCCGCGAAGAGAAATATTGAGCAATGAGGCCATTTCCTTACTGTTCATATTCATACGCAGATAGGCACAAAGTTTAAGGTCGTTGGGGACCAGGTCGGGGTGCTGCGCCTTTAACTTTTTGAAGAAACTTTCGTGCGCTTCGTTAAAACTGCTTTCAAAAAGGTTCCAGTCACGCTCATCGCTCATGCCGTCGTCAATTACCTTTTGAATCTTTCTGAGCTGGTCGTCTGAAAGCCTTTTGCCCGAGCTATCCTTCAGTTGGGTCATTTCGTGACTGATCTTTTGCAGCAATTCGTTCTTGTACACAATATTCATTGCTGAATTTGCCAGTTCGCGGCTCTTACTTGCAAGATCGGCTTGCAATTGCTCATTTTTTACTTTGGCGATGCGCTGTTCGTTGGCAATAGCTTCCTGTTTCAGGTTTTCATCGTGCTCTTTCTTCATCCGCTCCTGTATATGGTGCTGATGACGTTGTAATTTTATCCTGTAGTACTTTCTAACGAGAAAATAGGAAAGGACAAGCAGCAAAGCATAGCAGACAAGGGCAATACGCCCTGCATACCACGGCGGCAATATGGTAAAAGTTAAAACGGTCTCGGGCGATATATTTTGCTCGTTTATTTTGGCGCGAACCCGGAAATGATAGGTGCCCTGATTGAGATTAGTAAATTCCTTTTGACTCTGTATACTCCAATCAGACCATTGATGCGAGTAGCCTTCCAGATAATATTGGAATCTTATCTTCTCCTGCCGGTAAAACGGCAGCGAATAGGATATACGGATATTATTTTCAGAATAAGGTATTTCTATATCACCCTGGTTACCGTTGCTTGCTATTGTGATAATCTTATCGGTAATATTCTCCACTCGTCTGATTAAAACATAAGGCAGTTTAACATCACTTTGCATGAGGGCATCCTCATCATTCAGAATTACGAAACCATCATCAACACTGATGAGGTAAATGGAACTATTGATGCGGCTGATATTCTCATAGTTTTGCACCATTCGCCCTTCAAGGATACTAAATCGGTTAGAGTCGATGCTTAGCTTACCGGGAACTGAGAAGTCGGCTAGCGAAACATGTCCATGATTAATAAACCAATATTTTTTGCCCAAAGCCGGTATGATCTTGTTCGACCGTGCAAATGAGCCTAGCTTTTTGTTCAGTTCCTCGTATTTTGAAAAATGATCGCTGATGCCGTCGTATACAAAAAATCCTGAATCAGATGCAAAAACGATGCGGTTATCGAGGTTAAATACATTAATATTAAAGCTGCCGGGCAAGCCATATTGTTTATCGTAATATTTAACGGAGGTGGCTTTTTTCAGATCGCTGCTCAACGTGATCTTGTAGATGCCTTTGTAAGCATGGCTCACCCACAATTGTCCTTTATTGTCCTGCTCTACATAGCGTGATGGTTCGCCAAAGCCTTCTATTTTGTGATCGAACGCCCAATTGCCTGAGTTATCCTTTTTATAAAGGATCAAGCCGGTATAAGTGCCCTGAATCAGCTGATTGGCGTTGAGTTTTTTTATGGTCCAGCCACCGCTTATGGTGGTGATTTTGGAAATTGAGCTTCCGTTTACCTGGAATGTACCGGTATTATGGCCACAAAGCAACTTCCCATCCTGCAATGATAATTCCCAAACCTGTCCCTGTGAACCGGGAATTAATTTGAAATCAAACGACTGAAAGAGCCGCCTGTTGC
Organism: Mucilaginibacter sp.; assembly: GCA_019235595.1. Lineage (GTDB taxonomy): Bacteria > Bacteroidota > Bacteroidia > Sphingobacteriales > Sphingobacteriaceae > Mucilaginibacter. Next base: position 3,906 of record JAFAKI010000089.1, read on the forward strand.
CGTTATCTATCCAATCGCTGTAGAACAACCCTTGATTGGTGCCGAGATATATTTTATTGTTAAAGATGATGCTGGAATAAACTGTTCCGAAGCGGCCCGTCTTATCAAAATAAAAGTAAAGCGGCGAATTGATCTCTATGCGGTCGATACCGTTATCCAAGCCCGCCCAAAGGTTTTGTTCATTATCAATATAAAGGCTTAAGACGGTGTTGTTTTGTAACCCACTGGACTTATTGATCTGCTGAATAATATTGCCTATAGTGTCAATTATGATTACGCCATTCAAGATGGTGCCATAGGCAATATATTTCCCTATCCGCACGCCATTATTGAGCTGATAGGTTCTCAAAAAATCATTGGCCTGGCTGTTCCAGGGCCTGATTTGTTTATTATCATAAATGAACAACCCGTTACGAGCTGTACCAATCAGGTACGTACTAGCCGACAACTGCAAAATGGACAGTACACCGCTATTACCAATTTGGTTGCTACCATTCACATATTCGAGCTTATTGCCTTTTAACTCGTATAAACCCGCGTTAACTTGCTCAACAAAGTAACGGCTACCTGTCTTGAATAGAAAAAGAAACGGCTGAGGCCCTTTAACCGCATTTATTTTGCCATCTTTATAAATATAAATGGAGCCAAACGACTGGAAAATAACCTGGTTCTTGTCGATATAAATCTTCCATATTTCTTCATTTATAGGCTGATATTTTTTAGGCACTAGTTGATTAAGCGAATAGTATACAAGCTGCCCATTTTTATTATTCTCCCAATAACCCAATTCGCCAAATCCGCCTGCATATATTTTGCCATTGCCATCGGCAGCTACTGCACGAACGATCAGGCCATTAGGCATACGGTATGACTGCCAGTACTTACCGTCGAAAGTTAGCAAGCCCTCAGAGTTACCAAAATACATGATGCCATGCTCATCGCGCGTTACCGACCAGTTTTGGTTACCCGACTGATAAATGGCTTTGGTATAATTCTGAACATAGGGTACCCCGATGCTTTTTATATCGCCAGCAACTGTATATAATGAAGTAAGCAGCAAAAAGGATATAATGATCAGAATAGATTTACGCATAGTTTCAGTCCAGTCACGCCTTTGGAACAGGCATAAATACGAAAATACAACTTATACACAATTATAAGATTCGCGAGATTAAGAGATTTTAAATTGAATACCTCAATTCCTTGAAAATCGCTCAAAAATTCTGTACCATGTTTGTACCACCACTGCAAAAATCGCAAATTGAAATTTAAATAATGTTCTGTAAATCAGATCTTTGTATAAATGAAGTAGAAGACGGAAAATTCGGGGAAAGCGTAGTCTTTAAACAAGCAAATCCTTGAATACCAAGGCTTTACTCAGCGCACCCACCAAGGCTCGAACCAGGGACCAAAAGATAATGAGCGTATAGGTCGTAGCTTTTTTCTCTGAAAAAAGGGCCATTTTCAGGCCTTAGAATGATAAAAATAGACTACTTTTTTGATTAGTCCAAATTCATTGTGACGATTTTGTGGCGATTTTTTTTCACAAATTTTGGCCCTGTTCCCTCCAGATACATTCTGTGACGACTTTATCAAGTATGTTTGACATTTAAAGCTATTATCGTTTAACCATCTGATATAGCGTTAAGCATGCCTGGCTGTTCTTTTTTAATCGGCTTTTTTTTGTAACAGTATTTTTAAAGACTCAGTCCTTAAGGTATTTTTTCCCGATCCCCAGTTTTATCATCCGAGATTTCAATGTCGACGGATGAAGATCTAATATTTCTGCGGCACCACCCTGACCGTGTACTTTCCAATTGCAACCTTCAAGTGTCGATAAGATATGATTCCGCTCAATTTCAGTCATTGTTTTACCGGGTTCCGGCAACGCCGTCGTAGCTACTTTATTTTGGCCAGGCAATTTTAATGTATCGATAATGGCGCCGTTTGTCAATAAAACACTTCTTGCCATCATATTTTCCAATTCCCTGATATTACCGGGCCAGTCATAATTGAGCAGGGTTTTCATGACGTGATCGGCGATGGCTGTTATGGGTTTATTTTCCTTTCCCGCATAAATGTTTACAAAGTGTTTAGCCAATGGCAAGATATCTTCTTTCCGTTCCCGTAGAGGGGGCAATGTAATTGGGTAAACATTCAAGCGATAATATAGGTCCAGCCTGAACCTGTCTTTTGAGATTTCTTCCTCCAGATTGCGATTAGTGGCTGCTAAAATTCGAATGTTTATTTTCTTTTTCTGACCACCGATTGGCTCAACTTCTTTCTCTTGTAGTACTCTCAGTAGTTTCACCTGCAAGTCCAGGGGAAGCTCACCTATTTCATCCAAAAATACAGTTCCCTCATTTCCCTGTTCAAACTTACCGGTTCGCCGCTCGGTTGCACCGGTAAAGGCCCCCTTTTCGTGCCCGAACAATTCCGATTCGATCAGGCTTGCTGGCAATGCCGCACAATTTACAGCTATGAACGGCTTTTGTTTTCGCGATGAGATGCGATGAATACATTGGGCTATCAATTCCTTGCCGGTTCCGCTTTCGCCTAATATTAAAACAGAGATATCAGAAGCTCCAACAATCTTCACATTTTCCATTACCTCCTGCATACTTTTGCTATTCCCGATAATCTCTTTAGCATCATCGCACGGTAATGCATGTGCAGTACGTTTCAAATGACCGATAGGTTCCTGGTTTTGCCGGTGTAAATACCAGGCAATATCCAGCATCACCAGCACATCTCTTTCGCGAAAGGGTTTTACCAGGAAGCCATATGGCCGGGTTGCCTTGGCCGCATCAAGAATTTGCTTGCTCGAATTTGCAGACAGATACACAAAGGCAATGTTCTTTTCCCGTAATATCTTAGCAAGATCAATTCCTGTCAACTCGCCCTTTAAACGAATATCCAACAATACCATGTCCGGTTTCTCGCCATCAATAATTCGTAGTGCTTCATCCACCGAACGTGCTATTTTACATACAAAGTACCCTGCATTTCTCAGAATCGACCTGAGGTTATCAGCTTCGATAAACTGATCTTCAACAATGAGTATTCTCGTATTCATATGTACACCTCCTTTGTTTCGGGCAATCTCATAAAACGATCTGTATCATTCAGCCCATCTGGTTTAAACAAGATGGTGATCCTGGTACCGTTGGTAACCTCAAAGCTTATATCGCCTTCAATATCTTCGCTCAATCCCTTCATTAATCGCAACCCCAATGACTTAGGTTCCATTTCGCTGTCAATCTGCGGCATTCCAATACCATTATCGGCCATTTCCAATTTTATTCGGTTTCCAACTGTCACCATCAAAATCGA
>JAFAKI010000225.1 GCA_019235595.1 Mucilaginibacter sp.
ACTAATCTTCTTTTACATGGCTTACAAAGTGCGACGTGAAAAGGAAGATAAGGATTTGATGTAATCTGTTAGTTTTATTAGCTTTACTTCAATCTCTTATCAGCCTTTATCATGAAAAAATTACTATCCCTCTCCATTTTAGCAATCGTTTATTTTTCATCCTGCAAACAGCAAAGCAGCAGTCCGACTGTAGCCGAATATTTTGCGCCTATAGACTCCGGTGTGCAGGTGGCAGGTATCAAAATGGTTAATATTCAAACACCTGTCGGCAAGTTCCGGGTGTGGACAAAGCGTTTTGGTAACAATCCGCGCATTAAGGTTTTATTGCTGCACGGCGGCCCGGCCATGACGCATGAATATATGGAGTGTTTCGAGAGCTTCTTCCCTAAAGAAGGTTTTGAGATGATTGAATATGACCAGCTGGGCTCTTTTTACAGTGATCAGCCTAAAGACAGTAGTTTATGGACCGTTCCGCGTTTTGTGGAAGAAGTCGAGCAGGTGCGCAAAGGTTTGAACCTGGATAGTAGCAATTTTTATCTGCTGGGTAATTCATGGGGCGGTATTTTGGGGATGGAATATGCTCTGAAATACCAGAAGAACCTGAAAGGATTGATTGTTTGTAATATGATGGCCAGCATTCCGGCTTATGAGAAATATAATGCAGTGTTGAGGAGCCAGATGCGTAAATCATTGGTCGATTCCTTGCAGAATTACGAGGCCAAAGGCTTGTATAATGATACAACTTACCAGGGATTGGTATGGCGCGAGTATTATAACAAACATCTGTGCCGTTTGCCTGAATGGCCGGACCCGGCAATGCGAGCCATCAAACATGTGAATGAACAGATTTACGTAATGATGCAAGGCCCAAGTGAATTTAAAGTAGGAGGTAGGTTGCTACATTGGGATATCAGCAACCGGTTAAAGGAACTTACCGTGCCCACCCTGATGATAGGCGCCAAATACGACACCATGGACCCAAAATACATGGAATGGATGAGCAAGCAGGTAAAGAATGGCAAGAGCCTATATTGCCCCAACGGCAGTCACCTGGCGATGTGGGATGACCAGAAAGTGTTTATGGATGGGGTGGTTAAGTTTATTAAGGATGTGGATGCGGGGAAGTGAGGGGTGGTGGGTAAAATAATATATGAAAAGAAAGAAAATTGGCGAATTATCTGACGAGATAATTAGAGGAATTTACAGGAATGATTTAGAGTCTTTACAACAATGGCGAAGTCATGATATTATCGATAGTCTAGATAAGGACGGTAGAAGTGCGGTTTTTCATGCAGTTTTGATAGGATCAGTGGATATCATTAAAGATTTGTTCGAAGCAGATCCTAATCTGAACTTAAAAGATAATAAGGGATGGACACCCTTGCACTATGCTGCTCAAAATTATTTGATCAATATCGCTGAACTGTTGATTGATAATGGTGCTGATATAGAAATAAAGGATGACTACGGAAATACTCCATTATGGCGTGCTACTTTTTCATCGCAAGGAAAAGGCGAAATGATTAAGTTATTGCTGCACAGAGGTGCAAACCCGAACACAGCAAATGATTCAGGAGTAAGCCCTTATGAATTGGCTAATACTATTGCGAATTATGATGTTAAACAGTTTTTTCCTCACCCATTGTCTGTGTCCTCACAGAAAATATGAGGATAATGCCCGGCCAAGCCAGGCATTATTCCCGCATCATTTTACTTTGGCAGTGTAGCCATAAATTTCAGGATCTCGTTACCAATTTCGTGAACATGGGTTTCCAAAGCAAAGTGCCCTGTATCGTAAAACTTCACAGTAGCGTCGGGTATATCCCTTTTATAGGCTTCAGCACCAGGAGGCAGGAAGAATGGATCTTTATTGCCCCATACCGCCAGCAGTTTCGGTTTATAAGTCCTGAAATAGTGCTGGAATTTTGGATAAAGCGCCACATTACTTTTATAATCCAGGAAAAGGTCAAGCTGGATTTCTGCTGATTGCGGGCGGTCAAGGAAATGCTGGTCCATTGTATAAGATTCTGGAGCTACCAGTGTAGTATCGTCTACGCCGGTGAAGTATTGAGCTTTTGTCCCTTGCAGGGTTAAAAACTCCCGCAGCGCATCCCTGTTCTTCTGGGTATCGTGTTCCCAATATTTTTGAATAGGGTTCCAGCCTGAACTTAATCCTTCTACATAAGCATTCCCATTCTGGGTGATGATGCCTGTAATTTTTTCCGGATTTGCCGCTGCAAGACGAAAACCTGTAGGGGCACCGTAATCAAATACATAAATAGCGAAACGTTTTAAGCCTAACTCGTCAATAAGCCCTTGCATGGTTTTCGCCAGGTTGTCAAACGTGTAGGTGAAATGCGAATGGTCAGGTGCATCGGTATAACCGAATCCCGGCAGGTCAGGCGCGATAACGTGATATTTTGCGCTTAATATCGGAATCAGGTTACGAAACATGTGCGACGAAGTTGGAAATCCGTGCAGCAATAAAATGGTTGGAGCATCCGCCGGACCTGCTTCTCGATAAAATACGCTTAAGCCATTGGCATTTACGCGACGGTAGTAAATACTTTCTGCGGATGCCGTTGATCCATTGTTTGATGATGTGATTTTCTGTGCCATAACGTTGAGATTTGAGAGTAAACCAGCCATAACTAGTGTGAGGGCCAATCTGATTTTTTTCATTTTTTTCTTTTTTTATCAAAAGTAGATACGATATTTGATCTATAAAAATGATTTATAAAGATGTAAAAGATCATAATAAGTGATTTATGAATACAAATGACTTAAATTTATTCGAGGCTGTTGCTCATCACGGCAGCTTTACACGGGCCGCCGAAGCGATGTTTACTGTGCAGTCAAACGTAACTGCACGCATAAAAAATCTGGAAGAAGAATTTGGCGCGCCACTTTTTACGCGTACTAATCGAAAGGTAGAATTGACGACAGCGGGAGAAACATTGATCCGGTACAGCAAACAGCTTAATCAATTACTGGATGAGGCGAAACGGTCGATCAGTAAAAGTGATATAGTTCGTGGACGGATTAAAATTGGTTTTCTCGAAACGATGATGACGATCAAAGGCCCCGAATTGGTGAATGAACTCTCTGCCAGGTTTCCGTTTGTTGAACTGGACTTTAGATCAGCAATGCGGGAGACCTTGATTAATGATGTGTTGAATTACAGGCTTGACGCTGCGTTTGTTCCGGCGCCACTGGATATACCGGAGTTAGAACAAATAAAAATTAAGGACGAACAAGTGGTAGTTGTCGCTCCAGGAGATTGCGAGAATTTGGACGAACTTTTAAATAAACAACCTTTGAAAACTATTGTATTTGACCAGGGATGTGTTTTCAGGGCAAGGCTGGATTCCTGGCTAGTGAGCAAAGGAATAGCGCAATACCATAAAACAGTGATGAATTCAGTTGAAGGCGTGGTGAACTTTATTGAAGCCGGTATCGGTTTTAGTTTTTTGCCGGCCGAGATCATTTCGACATTTTATAGTGCAAGGAAAATTAAAACTTTCTCCCTTCCCAAAGAGCTTGGATTGATGACGACAATTTTGATCTACCGCAAAGATGTGCCGCCTACGCCCGCGCTAAAGGCGTTCATCAGTTTTTGTAATAATGGAAATTGATATTTCTTTCCAATCGACTGGGGCCTTACAAGTAATGAGGATGATAGAAATCTAGATTAAACTATATTGTTTACCCATCATCAAATGCAGCACATGTATTTCAATGAGAAGAATGAAACCTTATCTGTTAGGCTTAATATTTTTGTACTTTTTTCCTTTAAATAAGTGGTTTGCGCAACAAAATAATGATTTTGAAAATTTTGTAAAGTCCAGCCTGCCCAAAAATAAGGCTGCCTATGCAGATCAGTTAGACGCATATCGAATTAAAGAACTTAAGCAATCGCTTTCGGGACCTTTATTGAGTTCTATTAAAAGGAACACAAGGGGAATGTCTAAATCCCTGGATTCGCTAGTCAAAAAGAGATTTAAAAATAATGCGTCGCAGCCCAATCTTTTTAATGATTTAAGGAGGTACCCCTTACATCCCGAACAAATAGTGCTTACCAGTGAAGAGAAACGGTATATCTCGGTTCAACTAGATCAACTCAAAAATAAAAAGCTGGATCATCCGCCGTTATTGCATCCTGTGGCTATTTTTGCCAAGTCTTATGAAAAGCTGTTTTATCAAAAGAAGAATTTAACAGAATACGGTTGGACGGATTTTCATAAACTATATGGGGATGGTTATTTTGAATTCTCCAAGCCTATTCTTATTCGTAATAATAAAATGTGTGTGTTCTATATAGGATACCATTGTGGTGGAAAATGCGGCTATGGAGATTTCTCAGTTTATAAAATAGAAAACGGGCAGTGGGTAAAGATAGCGATCATCAATAGTTGGGTATATTAATTTACTCTCTCACCACCCGCTGCCGCGAGTTTGGAACTCGTGGGTGAAGTATGGCAAAAGCTTTCAGCTTACTGTTCTTAATTGCCATTCTGAAGATGCAGCAATGGCCGGGGATCGAAAACTACTTTTATGGAGGTGATCTTATGATGCTCCACCTGGTACCAGCCGCAGGCAAATATGGATATACCGCCCATCAGCACATCATACAGCACGCATACATCGGTGCCATCGGCGAAGGTTTTTAACAGATGATATTTGAGCTTCATCTTATTCATGTCGTTAAAATAATCCTCAGCGCCATTGCGCAAGCCCAGTACTCCTTCAAATTTCAGGTCGTCGTCGGTATATTTCCTGGCGTCTTCAAACTCTTCCTCGTTCAGGCATTTGAGGAACGACATTACGGTGTATTTTGCGGAAGTGGTGGTCGTCATCATGGCTAAAAAGTTTAATTGGTTCGGCAGAAAACGGGGAATGACTAGCCTTTTCTATTTAATAAACTCAAAAAAAGCGAAAATGTGATATTTGAGTTCGTTTTTTATACATAAAGATATAAATTTAATAGTTGACTTTTGCCCGTTACTCAATCCAATTTATTACCCTTACGCAAATAATTAATGAAAAAAAATACACTATTCCGCGTAGTTATCGCAGGTCTGTTGCTTATTTCAGGACTTAGCTGCCGCACAACAAAAGGCAATCAAAACAAAAGCATGACCGATCGCAAATGGTGGAAAGAAGCGGTGGTGTACCAGATATATCCGCGCAGTTTTATGGATAGCAATGGTGACGGCGTAGGCGACCTGAAAGGCATCATATCCAAATTGGATTATATCAAAAGCTTAGGCGTAGATGTGGTTTGGCTCAACCCGATCTATAGCTCGCCAAACGACGATAACGGTTATGATGTGAG